>JAQVSH010000012.1 GCA_028700615.1 Bacteroidales bacterium | reverse complement strand
AATTGCTTCCCGGACCTGAGGAGTGGATGCCTTGTTGATTCCCTGATAACGCTGACAGTGATCATCAGCACACACATCAAAGCTGGTATGATCTTCTCTGTCAAACCATTGAATCCATTCTTCTTCTGTATGTGTACATGCCGGATTTTTACTCCGGCCGTCTTTTTTCTTTTCCAACTGGGCCAGTAACCAGCTTCTGGATATAATAGCGTGTGCTTTCAGATACTCCAGGGAACTGGTGGCTTTCATCTCCGAGCTGATCACACTAAGAAGATATTTTTCAACCGGAACACAATTAATAGCCAGAATCCGGTCTGTTTCAATCCGGAGTTGCAGTTTTCCTTCAAAGGTCTGTTTCTCTTTTCTTTCCCAGTGAAAATCTATCCCAATACTCACATTTTCCAAAGAAAAATATGAATTTGCAGATACAGGAGAAAACTCAAGATCCCGAAAGGTTCCCAAAATACGATGATCCTGTTTTAAAACAAGAATTTGTCCTTCTCTTTGAACACAAAAAAAACCTTGCACGTGTTGATGCAAGGTATCTATAACAAAATCCCCGTGAAGGGAAAAAGAAATGTTTTCCGAAACAAGTATCCCAACCCGGATGCCTGGTTCTTCCATCATTACAATGCGCTTAAATCGCTGTCAACAAGAATTCTTCCGCAATATTCACATACAATGATTTTTTTACGGGAGCGAATATCCAATTGTCTCTGGGGCGGAATTTTATTAAAACAACCTCCGCAGGCATCACGCTGAACTGTAACAACTCCCAGATGATTCTGAGCTCCGTTACGGATACGGGTGTATGCGTTCAAAAGACGTTCTTCAACGCGTTTAGAAATAGCATCTGCCTTTTCCTGTAACATTTGTTTTTCTTTTTCGGTATCAGAGGTAATGCTGTCCAATTCTTTCTTTTTGGCATCCAGATCGCCCTTTCTTTCCTCCAAAAGAGCGGAAGCCTTCTCAATGGATTCTTTTCTTTCGTTGAGTTGAAAGCTGAATTCTCTGATCTTTTTTTCGCTTAGTTCAATCTCAAGAGTTTGAAATTCAATCTCTTTCGATAATGAATCGTATTCGCGGTTGTTGCGGACATTGTCCTGTTGGGTCTGATATTTTTTAATTTGTTCATTGGAGTGGAGGATATCACTCTTTTTCCCGTTGATTGAAATCTCAAGATTTTTGGCATCTTCCTTATAGTTTTCAATGCGTGTTTCAAGACCCTCAATCTCATCTTCCAGATCTTGTACTTCCAAGGGCAATTCTCCTCTGAGAATCAATATTTTATCAATTTCACTATGAACCTGTTGCAATTGATATAAAGCAATTAATTTCTCTTCTGTGGAGATTTCCCCAACTTCTGATTTATTTTTCTCTGTAGCCATGGATTAGATTAGATGGTTTATGGAGTTGGTATTTATTTTTGAAACATGAATCGCAAAATTAGGTTTTTTTTTGGTAAGAAGTTTATGAAAAATCTCTTTTGTGTGTACTTCACTCTCATAATGTCCAATATCTGCAATCAAAATACGGTTTTCCGCAGCCATGAAGTCATGATATTTGAAATCCGCTGATACCATTGCATCGGCTCCGCATGCGATAGCCTGTTCTGTATATTCACTGCCTGATCCTCCACAAACAGCCACTTTATAGATTTTTTTCCCGGTAAAAGGAGTATGTCTGATAACCTGAAGGTTAAATAAATATTTCAGCCGTATCAAAAAATCCCGTTCAGAAATAGGTTTTGGCAAGACGCCAATAGCCCCTGACCCGGCATCTTCATATTCGTTTGCCAGAGTGATAATATCATAGGAGGGCTTTTCATATGGGTGATTCTCAATCATGACTCTGATTACCTGATCTAAAGCATGGCCAGGTACCAGTGTTTCAAACCTGACTTCAGCCTCTTCCCTGATTTTATTAATTTCTCCCACAAAAGGACTGGATCCCTCAAGGCCTCTGAATGTGCCGGTGCCTTTTGCATGAAATCCGCAATGGTCGTAATGTCCCATATGTCCGGCTCCGGCTTCATACATGGATTGGATGACCTGTGCGGAATATTTTTCGGGAATCATTACGATGAGCTTGAATAGATAGCTCTTCAAAGGTTGAAGTATTTTGATTTCTTCTAACTTCAAGGTCTGTGCCATACAGGTGTTTACTCCTCCCCGGACGGCATCTAAATTTGTATGGGCTGAATATATGGCAATCTGATTTTGTATAGATTTGAATACCAGTCTCTCATGCGCATGCTGATAATTAATTTTTTTCAGAGAATGAAATAAAAGCGGATGATGGCTGATAATCAGATTACATTTCAGTGCAATGGCTTCGTCTATTACCGCCTCCGTAATGTCAAGAGTCAATAATACCGCATGTATTTCCTGTTCCGGATCCCCAATTTGTAAACCGCTGTTATCCCAGTCTTCCTGTAATTTAAGCGGGGCAAAGTCTTCTATTTCCCGGATGATTTCTTTTAAAGCCGACATAATTTAGTCTTCAAGATTATTTTTTATCTCTTCCAGCATATTGCGGATAGATTTCAGGTTTTTAATAATCTCGAAATCCTGGGTTGTCTCTTCCTTATTCTCTTTGAGCTTAGCTTTGGCTCCTTTGAGCGTCATACCCCTTTCCTTTACATAATGAAAAATCAGGTGAAAATTATCAATATCTTTTTGGGTAAAAAGCCGGTTCCCTTTTTTGTTTTTTTGAGGTTTAATAATATCAAACTCTTTTTCCCAGAACCTGATCAGAGAGGTATTGACATCAAACATTGCAGCGACTTCACCAATGCTGTAAAATAATTTTTCAACTTTCTTTTCCTTGTACATAGCCACTCTTTTTGATGATTCCAATTTTCAAAACCGTATACTTTTGTCCGGTGATATACACCTAGTCAAAAGATTGAGCAGCGCTGGATGAGATTTCTATCATCCTTTCATATTGATCGGGAGTCAGGTCATTAAAATAATAATTTACCGGATTTACCGCTTTGTTATTTTTAATGACCTCATAATGAAGATGTGGGCCTGTAGATTTGCCGGTATTACCCACGAAACCGATAATATCCCCCCGGCTTACTTTCTGACCGGCCCGTACATTAAATGCATTTAAATGTCCATATAAAGTTCTGATTCCGAAACCATGATCAATCACCACGCAGTTTCCGTATCCTCCGTAATTTCTTTCTGCAGATTCCACCACACCGTTACCGGTAACAAAAACATCTGTTCCGGTGGGGGCCGTAAAATCCATTCCTTCATGAAATCTGGGGATTTTATACACAGGGTCGATTCTCATACCATATCCGGAAGCCGTCCGTTTTAAATCCTTATTGGAAACCGGCTGAATGGCGGGAATGCACAATAACATTTCTGCTTTATTCTTTGCCAGCTCTATCACTTCATCGTATGATTTGGATTGTACATAGGCTTGTTTAGAGATATTATCCATTTTTTTTGCCAGCTCAATCATGAGTTTTGACTGGCTGTATCCTTCCAGATTTTCATAACGGTTAATGCCTCCGATTCCAGCCTGCCTGACGGTTGACGGAATGGGTTCGGATTCAAAAATAACCCTGTAAATATTATCATCCCGTTCCTGTAAATCAACCAATACCTCCTCAAGCTGATTCAGTTTATCCTGCATTATCTTATATTGAAAAGCCATTTGTTCATTCTCCCTTCTTAACATACGTTCCTGGGGAGAATCAAAAAAACGGGCAAATAAAAGGTAATAAAAAATCGCCACTACAATACTTGCCGTAAAAAAAGTAAACACCCGAACCACAATCCCCTTGATGCTTAATCTTACTTTTTCAAAGCTGAGAGATTCGGGATTAAAAATATATTTACTACCTATACCCATATCGGAGTTTATTATGCATAATCCAATCAGGATCTTTTTGCTAAATTTCTGAGCAAAATTAAATCATTTCGTTACTTTTGCCAAACTCTAGACGATTCAAATAACATTTTTTAACAAGCAAGAGTCTGTATATTATGACCAGTCAAGAAATCAGGCAATCCTATCTGGATTTTTTCTTATCAAAAAAGCATACAATAGTTCCTTCAGCCCCCATGGTTGTGAAGAATGATCCAACCTTGATGTTTACCAATGCGGGTATGAATCAATTTAAAGATATCTTTTTGGGGCATTCTCAAGCTAAGCATCAACGTATTGCGGACAGTCAGAAATGTTTGCGTGTCAGCGGAAAACACAATGACCTGGAAGAAGTAGGTCATGACACCTATCATCACACGATGTTTGAAATGCTTGGAAACTGGTCGTTTGGAGATTATTTTAAGAAAGAGGCTATTGCATGGGCGTGGGAATACTTGACGGAAGTGCTTCATATTGAGAAGGACAGGCTTTATGTTACTGTTTTTGAGGGCAGTAAGGACGATCAACTGGATATGGACACTGAAGCTTTGGAATATTGGAAACAGTTTCTTTCAGAAGACCGTATTCTGTTTGGCAATAAAAAAGATAATTTTTGGGAAATGGGGGATACCGGTCCCTGTGGTCCCTGCTCTGAGATTCATTATGACTCAAGGCCGGAAGAAGAAATACGTAAAATTCCAGGAAATCAGCTTGTTAACGCGAGTGATCCCCAGGTGATTGAAATATGGAATTTGGTTTTTATGCAATATAACCGTAAAGCCTCGGGAGAACTGGAGAAATTACCGGCAAGTCACGTGGATACGGGCATGGGATTTGAAAGATTATGCCGCGTCATTCAACATAAAAATTCCAACTATGACATAGATCTTTTCCAGGATCTTTTAAAAGCGGTTGGAAACCTTTGTGGAAAACAATATGGATCGTCTGAAACCACTGACATTGCCATGCGCGTGATTGCGGATCATCTCCGTGCTATTTCATTTTCTATTGCAGATGGACAGATACCTTCCAATAACAGGGGCGGGTATGTGATCAGGCGTTTGTTACGTCGTGCGGTGCGTTATGGACATACTTTTCTCGGGTTGGAAGAACCTTTTCTGTACGCTCTGGTTCCAGCTTTGATTCGCGTTATGGGAGAGGCTTATCCCGAACTGATAAGCCAGCAAAATCTTATAGAACGCGTAATTAAGGAAGAGGAATCCTCTTTTCTAAGGACTTTGTCTACAGGATTACGCATGCTGGATGGTATTATTTCAAAAAACCAGGCAGAAGATCATCAGAAGATAAGCGGCTCCATTGTCTTTGAATTGTATGATA
The DNA here is from genome assembly GCA_028700615.1 of Bacteroidales bacterium. Lineage (GTDB taxonomy): Bacteria > Bacteroidota > Bacteroidia > Bacteroidales > UBA4181 > JAQVSH01. The sequence continues at coordinate 13,267 of JAQVSH010000012.1, read as the reverse complement.
CTTATGGATTTCCTCTTGACTTGACCGAGTTGATTCTCAGAGAAAGAGGCATGACCTATAATGAGCAGGAATATCAGCAATCCATGGAGGAACAGAAAGCTCGTTCCCGTGCAGATGCCAGTGTGGATACAGGAGACTGGAATGTTAATTTTCCCTCTGAAGAGTGTGTTTTTGTGGGATATGATACTCTTGAGACTCAGATTAAAATCACGAAATACAGACAGGTCACGATCAAGGGAAAATCTCAATTTCAGCTTGTATTTGATGTAACCCCGTTTTATGCTGAAAGCGGTGGCCAATCAGGGGATTCCGGAATCATTGTTTCAGAGAAGGAAACCATCCGAATCCTCAATACCCATAAAGAGAATAACCTGAATATTCATTTAGCCGAGAAACTACCTGCGGATATGTTTGGTGTCTTTGTCGCTAAAGTGGATTTAGCCAAAAGACATTCCACAGAATCCAATCACACGGCAACCCATTTATTACATCATGCCCTCAGAACTGTATTAGGCACCCATGTTGAACAAAAAGGCTCTGCGGTTAATGACAGTTCTCTCCGATTTGACTTCTCTCATTTTCAGAAAGTTACGAGTGAAGAATTAAAAAAGACCGAACAGTTGGTTAATGCTATGATTCGTAAGAATCTTCAGAGACAGGAGTGGAGGGATTTACCGATTGAGGAAGCCAGAAAAAAGGGAGCCATGGCTTTATTTGGTGAAAAATACGGAGACAAAGTCAGAATGATTTCTTACGGCGATTCCCTTGAATTATGCGGGGGAACCCATGTTCCTGCTACCGGAAATATTGGGTTTTTTAAAATTCTGTATGAGACCTCGGTTGCGGCCGGTATTCGTCGTATCGAAGCGGTTACAGGAGAGCGGGCAGAAAAATTTGTGGAAGATCTGTTGGATTCCATGGAAATTCTCAAACAAATGTTTCACAATACGCCCAGCCTTACCACTTCTGTGAAGAAAACCCTGGAAGAAAATGAATCGTTAAGATCCAAAGTGGAAAATCTGATTAAAGAACAGATTGTCAGAGTAAAAGAAGATTTGTGTAAGCACGTTCAGTTATTAGGTAAAGTAAATTATATTGAATCCCGGGTAGAAATGCTTCCCGAGATTGTTAAAGATATTGCTTTTCAACTAAGGCAAGAATGCAGCAATACCGTTTTTGTTTCAGCCTGTGTCATCGATGGGAAACCTAATATAGCTGTTATGGTTTCTAATGATTTAGTGGACCGGGGGATGGATGCTGTTAAGCTGATCAGGGAAGCCGCAAAATTCATTCAGGGTGGCGGAGGCGGTCAGTCTTTTTATGCAACGGCCGGAGGAAAAAATGCTGAGGGAATATCTAAAGCGCTTCAATACATCAAAGAAACCATTACTCAATAAATTTTTATGGAACTTAAAGACGGACAGTACCTTATTGATGGTATCTCAGTCAATGATCTGATTGAAAAATACGGATCGCCTTTGTTTATATATGACAGCAGCCGGATGAAACTTCAGTATCAACGTCTTTTTAATGCGTTTCCCGGTATTCATGTTCAGCTTAATTTTGCCTGTAAATCAATGGGAAACAGAACGGTTATGAATTTATTCAACCGTTTGGGATCCGGCCTTGATGCTGTGTCTCCTCAGGAAGTCCGTTTAGGTTTATTGTCAGGTTTTTCTCCGGATAAGATCATGTTTACTCCAAGTGGCGTCGAATTTGAAGAATTTGAAGAAGCTATCAATCTGGGAGTCCGGATCACTTTAGACAATTTATCTGTTCTTGAACAATTTGGACAGACCTATGGTTCTTCTTTTCCGGTGTGTATCAGGATCAATCCGCATGTGATGGGAGGGGGGCATATTAAGATATCCACCGGACACAAAGGCTCCAAGTTTGGGATTTCTCTGGAACAGATTGACCAGATTGTTTCCATTGTGGAAAAATATGGGATTATCGTTGAAGGACTCCATATGCATACGGGCTCTGATATTCTTGATCCGGAAGCATTTGTCCTTAGTGCTAATGCTTTATACAGTACGGCTTTTCATTTTAAAAATTTGAAGTTTCTGGATTTTGGAAGCGGATTTAAAGTACCATACAAACCGGGGGATTATGCAACGGATGTTGAATTGCTGGGTTCCGTGATTGCTGAAAGTTTTCAAACCTTTTGTAATGAATATGGCCGTGAATTGATGCTCATATTTGAACCGGGGAAATTTTTGGTCAGTCAGGCCGGATATCTGGCTGCAAGGGTGAATGTTGTAAAAAAAACTCCTGCGGCTGTTTTTGCGGGGGTGAATACGGGTCTGAACCATTTAATCAGGCCTATGTTTTATGATGCCTACCACCATATTGTAAATATATCTAATCCGGAAGGGGAAAAACATAAATACAATGTAGTCGGATATATATGTGAAACAGATACCTTTGCCACAGATAGAGAAATCAATGACATTCGCGAAGGAGATTATCTGTTGTTTCTGAATGCAGGAGCCTATTGTTTTTCCATGTCCTCTAATTACAACGGAAGACTCCGTCCCGCAGAAGTGATGGTACATCAGGGAATTGATTACCTCATCAGGGAACGGGAGACTTTTGAAGACCTGATCAAAAAGCAACTACAGGTAGACCTCCCTTAGATTATTGAATTTCAAGAAAATTTTTGATTAATCCGGCAACTTTATTTATGGCTGTTTCCAGGTTGTCGTTGACTACGATATGATCAAATCTTTCGGAGAAATTTATTTCACGGGTGGCCTTCTGAATTCTTTTATCAATGACTTCGCGGGTATCAGTTCCCCGTTTTTCCAGACGTTTTCGTAGTTCTTCAATAGACGGAGGCATAATAAAAACGGAAAGAGCCTGATCCTTAAAAACTTTTTTTATATTCATTCCTCCCACAACGTCCACATCGAAAAGAACATACAATCCTTTTGACCATATTCTCTCAGGTTCAGACCGTAATGTGCCATAGAAAGATCCTTCATATACTTCTTCCCATTCTACAAACGCATCTTCCTGAATATATTTTCTAAAGGCATCAGAAGACAAAAAATAATAATCCTTGCCGTTTACTTCTCCTTCTCTCATAGGCCTTGTGCAGGCAGATATGGAAAAGGCCAGTGGTAAACCGCTTTGAAGCAGACGATTGATTATCGTTGTTTTTCCTGAACCGGAGGGTGCCGATATGATGATAACTTTCTTATTCATCAGCATTTGAAAAGGTTATAATATATTCAGGATTTGTTCCTTAATCTTTTCCAGCTCGTCCTTCATTCTGACAACTATTTTTTGAATATCCGAATCGTTGGCTTTAGAACCCAGCGTATTTATTTCCCTGCCCATTTCCTGAGCGATAAATCCCAGTTTTCTGCCAGTATCTTCCTCGTCTGCCATTGTCTCATTGAAATACTTGCAATGGTTGGCCAAACGCACCTTTTCCTCTGTAATATCATATTTTTCCAGGTAGTATATTAATTCCTGTTCCAGTCGGTTCGAATCAATCAGATCTCCGGAAACCACCTCCTCAAGGCGCTTTTTTAATCTATTTCTAAAAGTTTCAATTCTTTTTGATTCAAAAGGCAGCACGGATTCTAACAAGGATTCAATTTCTCCGACACGGAACAATATATCCTTTTCCAGCGCTTCACCCTCTCTGATTCTGTATTTATCCAGATTATCCAGGGCTTCAAAAATATTTTTCAAGATTAAAGTCCATTCTTCCGGACAAATCTCCTGCTTCTCCGTTTTGAGAGAATCCGGTAATCTCAGCGTAGAAAGTATAATGCTATCAGGAAGAGGCAATCCCAGAGATTTGTGGATTTCATGGAGTTGTTCATAATAATTTTTTACTACGTCAGCCTGAATGGTCATGGTGTGAGTCTCTTCAGTTGACTCAATAGATATTGAAAAATCAGCCTTTCCTCTTTTTATAGAGGTTGAAATTATGTTTCTCAATTCAAACTCATATTCCCTCAGACTGCCGGGGATTTTGACACTAAGGTCAACTTGTTTGCTATTGAGAGTTTTAATTTCGATAGAAACTTTTTTATTTCTGAGAATAGATTCGGATCTCCCGAATCCGGTCATGGATTTAAGCATACTTACCTTGATTTGTAATCGGAAAAACAAAACTACATGAAATATAACAAAGCTACAAGTTCTTTCCTTTTTCGGGTGTTATTTTTAAGATCCCCATGTTAATAAGTTCCTTCTTTAAAAAACGGAAAATTGCTTAAAAAATCGTATTTTCGCAGATAAAATCTGATTTAGGCAAACCGGAAAGTTTGAAATTTATTTTCTTTATAATCAGATTGATTCCGATAGATAATTATTCATATGCAACAAGAAGGAGAAAAAATCATTCATATCAACATTGAGGAAGAAATGAAATCCTCATACATCGATTATTCGATGTCTGTTATTGTTTCCAGAGCATTACCTGACGTAAGGGATGGCCTAAAACCGGTTCATCGCCGGGTTCTGTTCGGAATGTCACAGCTAGGGGTTTTGGCTGGTCATGGATACAAGAAATCAGCGCGTATTGTCGGTGAAGTATTAGGAAAATATCATCCCCACGGAGACAGTTCTGTTTATGGAGCTATGGTTCGCATGGCCCAGTGGTGGTCCTTGCGTTATCCTATGGTAGATGGTCAGGGTAATTTTGGCTCTCTGGACGGGGATTCTCCCGCAGCTATGCGTTACACGGAAGCCCGTATGCAAAAAATTGCGGAAGAAATGCTGGCTGATATTGATAAAAATACTGTTGATTTTCAACTGAACTTTGATGATTCTCTCGAAGAACCCAAGGTACTTCCAGCGGGCATTCCTCATTTATTAGTGAACGGTTCTTCCGGAATTGCGGTGGGTATGGCTACAAATATGCCTCCTCATAATTTGAGCAATACCATAGATGCCATCATTGCCTATATCGATGATAAAGAGGTGGATATAGAAACCCTGATACACCATATCGTAGCTCCCGATTTTCCTACCGGAGGAATTATTCAGGGATACAAAGGGGTTCGGGAATCTTATTTGACCGGCCGGGGAAGAATTGTCATCCGGGCTAAAACAGATATTGAAGTTCAGGAGAGTGGAAGGGAAGTAATTGTGGTTTCCGAAATCCCTTATATGATTAATAAATCAGAGTTGATTAAGACGATTGCAGACCTTGTCAATGAGAAAAAGATTGAAGGCATTTCTTTCATTAATGATGAGAGTGACCGGGATGGGACACGAATTGTCATTAAACTGAAAAAAGATGCAACCTCCAACGTCGTTCTCAACACCCTGTTTAAGCTTACCCCGCTGCAATCAGCCTTCAGTGTGAATAACATTGCTCTGGTAAACGGACGTCCCCGTTTGTTGAATCTGAAAGAACTTATCCATTATTATGTAAAGCACCGTCATGAAGTGGTCGTTCGCAGAACGGAATTTGATTTGAATAAGGCGAAAGAAAGGCTTCATATTCTTGAAGGGCTTTTAATTGCTGTGGATAATATAGATGAAGTGATTCATCTGATTCGTGAGTCTGCCACTCCCGATGAAGCCAAAGATCGTTTGATAGAGCGCTTCTCATTCACGGATATTCAGGCTCGGGCCATTGTGGATATGCGTTTGCGTCAGCTTACGGGTCTTGAAAGGGAAAAACTTAAATCGGAATACGATGAACTTTGCCGGTTGGTGGAATATCTGAATTCTATTTTGGCGGATGAGTCATTGAGGATGAAAATCATTAAAGACGAGCTGATAAAAGTCAGAGAAAAATATGGAGACGCAAGAAGAACTCAGATCGTAATGTCTGCTGAAGAATTTAATCCGGAAGATTTTTATGCGGATGATGAAATGGTGATTACCATTTCTCATATGGGTTATATAAAAAGGACGCCTCTCACCGAATTTAAAACCCAAAGCAGGGGAGGAGTTGGTTCTAAAGGGAGTACAACCCGCGATGAGGATTTTCTGGAGTATCTTTTCAATGCCTCCATGCACAATACTCTTTTGCTGTTTACCGAAAAAGGCAAATGCTTTTGGATGAAAGTGTACGAAATTCCCGAAGGCAGTAAAACCTCTAAGGGTCGGGCCATTCAAAACCTGATCAATATTGAAGCGGAGGATAAAGTCAGAGCTTATATTAATGTGAAGAATCTGACAGATCCTGAATATGTAAATAATCGCTATATTATTCTATGTACACAAAACGGAACGGTTAAAAAGACCCCTCTGGAAGCATATTCGCGTCCCCGTGCCAATGGAATTAACGCAATTACTATACGGGAAGGAGATATATTGCTTGAAGCCAGGTTTACTACAGGCCAGAGTGAGGTTCTTTTAGCGATTCGGTCGGGGAGGGCTATTCGTTTTAATGAGTCGACAGTTCGCCCTGTAGGCAGAACTGCTGCAGGTGTCCGTGGAATTTTGCTTTCTTCGGAACCCGATGATCAGGTGATTGGCATGATTTGTGTGGATAATGCTTCTAAAGATGTCATGGTTGTGTCAGAAAATGGTTATGGAAAACGTTCTCCGATTGAGGATTACAGAGTTACAAACCGTGGCGGAAAAGGTGTTAAAACAATTAATATTACCGAAAAAACCGGGAAATTGATTGCAATTAAAGCTGTAACTGATGATGAAAATCTCATGATTATCAATAAATCAGGGCTTACTATTCGTCTGGATATTTCTCAGATAAGAGTGTCCGGGAGAGCAACACAGGGGGTTCGCCTGATTAATTTGCGAAATGGAGATACTATTGCATCGGTTACTCAGGTTCCCGGATCGGAGGATGAACCCTCAATAACAGCAAAGGATAATGAGGAAACATACGAAAATCGTGTTTCTGAAGACAATTTAACTCCGGAAGCTTAAATCATGATCCTGTTTTTGAAAATGAAATAAAAAAAATTATAAATTTACGCCCTTACAGTTCTGAATATTAATCTTGAAAGTTAATTTGGTTTTGATTATGAAAAAATTATTGTTGATTTTGGCTGTTGGACTTATGGGAATTGTTCCTTGTTTTCCTCAAGCTGGTGGTGGAGCTCCGTCTTCCCAGAATAATCCAAAGTATATTGCATTGGAAAAAGAGCTGGCAAAAAGTGACGAGAATATTGCAAACGCCAAGAAAGGAATTGATCCTAAAGTATGGGTCGCTCGTGCCCAGACTTATCTGGATATATACGGGGTGAATGTATCTGCGCTCCGTATGGGAATGCCGGTAAGTGAAGTTAAACTCTTTTTCAAAGAACCCATGGAAATCAGAAAGATTGAAAAGGGTGGTGCTGCCTATGATGAATATGTATATCCTAGTATTAATATTTGGATTGACAATACTGGTGTTACCGGATGGGAAGAAACCAAAAAAATTGTAGAATCTCCTTTGAAAGAAGCTGCACAGGCCTTGGCTAAAGCACAGGAACTGGATACTAAAGCTTCTCAGAAAAACGCGATTAGCAGTAAATACACTGCCTTAAAATCCCTGCTTGAACAGGAGGCTTTCGTATATTACCAGGGAGGTAAATATAAATTAGCTTTTGATGATTTTGAAAATCTGTTAAAAATCAATGATTTGACACAGACTGTAGACACATTTGCATATTATTATGCCGGTTTGACTGCATACCAATCTCAATTGAACGATAAAGCCATCGAATACCTCGGAAAGGCTTCAGATCTTAAAATCAAGGAAGTTGCCGTATACAGTTTATTAAAAGAAGCCTATATGACTAAGGGAGATAAAGATAAAGCCCTTGAAGCATTGAAGAATGCGATGACGGTTATGCCCGGTGAACAATCTGTATTATTAAATCTGATTCAATATTATATTGAAACCGAAAATACAGCAGATGCACTTACATACTTAAATCAGGCCAAAGCAAAAGATGCTTCTAATCCATTGTTCTCATTTGTTGAAGGTACTCTGTATGATAAGATGGGAGATATGAATAAGTCCCTTGAATCATATCAGAAAGCCATTTCTTTAAATCCGGAATACTACGATGCATATTACAATATTGCCGTTCTTTATTTCAACAATGGGGTTAAATTAATGGAAGCAGCCAATGCTGAAAAAGACGATACAAAGTATGAACAAATGAAAGGTATTGCAGACAGTGAATTTAGAAAGAGTATTGAACCACTTAAAAAAGCGGCTGCAATCAAACCAAATGAAACCCTTCCTTTGGAAACTTTAAAAACAATTTACTATCGTCTGCAAATGACTAATGAATTGAATGAAGTAAACAAGAAATTAGGAGAACTCTAAAATATTTTAATTTTCTAAAAGGGGCAGAGGAATTTTTATTCCTCTGTTTTTTATTATTTCTATTTAACATAATATATATTATAAGACAAATAAAACACGGAAAATTTGAGAGCTCATTTTGATCTTCCCTTAAAAAAACCATTAAAAGAAAGATAAAAAAAGCAGGCCTGTAAGCCGGGTTCTGTACCCGAGAAGGTTTCTATCATTTATCTAGTCCGATTGTCGCCAATCGGATCAAGCGGCCTACCCCCCGGCATCGTGCGAGCAGCCCTTATCCGGAAAACCCCGGAACTGCCGGTATACATGGCCTTACAACTCATGAGACGTACAGCCCTTCCTGTCACCAGGAAAGCGGTGGGCTCTTACCCCGCCTTTTCACCCTTACCGAAAAAATCGGCGGTTATTTTCTGTTACGTTGCCTTTGTCCTCACGGACAACTTCCCGTTAGGAAGCATGACGCTCTTTGTTGCCCGGACTTTCCTCTCTTTCGACCAGCGAAACAGCGATAGAACGGCCTGCTTTAAGTTTTAAATCAATTTATTTTAATATCACCATAGTAGCTCCATAACCGTATTCCTTGAATGAAGCGTCCTGAAACTTTAATTTTTTATATTTCGATTCCAAAGCTTTTCTAATCTCATACCTGAGTTTGCCATTCCCAACCCCGTGAATAAAAACCATTCTTTTTGTGCCGTGATGAATAGCTCCTTCCAATGCAAAATAAAACCGATCCATCTGAATTTCCAAAATCTCGCCGGGTGTCATCATCTTATGGTTCTCAACCAATTCTTCAATATGAAGATCTACCTCTTCCAAATCAGAGGTTTGATTGCGAAGGGCTCTGTTTAGATCCTCATCAACAGACTTCGCTTGAAGGTTTTTCGGAAAAAAGTTTTCTGGTAATTCCGGAGCACTTTGTCCTGATTCAACCATAATTTCCTGAATCAAAGCGTTTTCATCAAAATATTCATTAGGAATATAAGAAGTTGGATCCATAATAATCTGGTCTTGAATGGCCGATTCATACAATAAAGGTCTTTTCTCCTTATATTTCCACTTGGCATAAAATAGTGCCTCCAGTTTTAAACGGGAAATCTCTTTAATTTCCTCTTCAGAGAACTCGCCCAGTAATATTTTGGTACCTTCTTCAAGCATACCGGCCCTGATTCCCTGCACCAACACTTCTCTGGCAGAAGTTCGGGAAAATGAAAACAACATTCGGTAAGAACTATCATTAATCAGCCATATCTGGTATGTATTCTTTTTGAAAGAAGATGAATTTCTTTTCCATGCAATCATAATCTTTGATGCATCCTGTTCTTCCGAATTATCAACTAATTCAGTTTCGTCAAGTTTTTCAAAAAACGCCTCCTCTTGCAAACCAACCGGTTTGGTTGTTTCCGGCACAACCGTTTCGTTATGCTCTGTTTCCTCAGATTCCGGCATCGCCCAAAACTTCTCTGATTTGACTAAAAAAGTAAGCAAAACAGGCATTTCAAATCCGTCATCTGTTTCAACAATGGCTTTCTTTCCACTGATTGAGAGAACAATGCCTCCGCCTACCTCATTCAAAAATTTAACACGATCTCCTATTCTTATTTCACTCATAGATCCTCATTATTTGCGCCAAAGATACTACTAAAATTGCCGTTTTGACCACAAATTCTTACTTTTGCCGTTTACTTAATCTGAATACAAATTGAAAGCAGATTCTTTAAGTATACATTCCTTTGATTACCCATTACCTGACGACCGGATTGCAAAATATCCGCTCGAAAACAGAGACGCCTCTAAATTATTAATATATAAAGAGGGAAACATTTCTGAAAGCCATTTTACAGGTCTTCCTGAGTTATTAGATACCTCCGAAATATTAGTTTTTAATAACACAAAGGTAATACGGGCCAGAATGCTATTTGAAAAGCCCAGCGGGTCTCATATTGAAATATTTTGTTTACATCCGGTGGATCCGTTTGATTATGTTCTGATGTTTCAACAGTGTGGAAGGTGTCGCTGGGAATGTATTGTAGGAAATCTAAAAAAGTGGAAATCGGAGATTCTTACCCGGAATCTTCAGTCCGGAGGCGTATTGCAGGCTTCTTTGATAGAAAAAAACGAACAATCCCAAATTGTTGAGTTTAGATGGCCTGAAAATATGAGTTTTTCTGATATAATGGATGAACTGGGGTGTACTCCTATCCCACCCTATTTAAACAGATTAACGGAACCCATTGACGATCAGAGATATCAGACTGTTTATTCCAAATGGAAAGGATCTGTAGCGGCGCCGACTGCAGGACTTCATTTCACACGCGAAGTTATGCAGAAAATCTCCCAAAAGGGGACTTCGCAGGTGGAACTCACGCTTCATGTCGGAGCCGGGACTTTTAAACCTGTGAAAAAGGATCGGATTTCAGAACATACCATGCATACAGAATTTTTTACCATAACCTTGGAGTCTCTGCGCAGAATTCGCGCTCATTGCGGACATGTTGTGGCTGTGGGAACCACTTCTTTGAGAACTCTGGAAAGCATTTACTGGCTTGCCGTAAAAATTCACCGTAAAGAAATCGATCTTTTAACTGACAATTTTGTTGAACAATGGTATCCGTATAAAGTGGAAACTTTCTTAACTTCGGAAAAAGCTTTAGACCTGTTGATTGAGAAAATGGAAACAAATCAGTTGACACATTTAAATGCTTCCACACAGATCATGTGTGTGCCCGGATATACTTTTAATATGGTGGATAAATTGATTACAAACTTTCATCAGCCTAAGAGTACATTATTACTCCTTATAGCCGCCTTTATCGGCGATGATTGGGAGGATGTATACAGATATGCCCTAACTCATCAGTTCAGGTTTCTGAGTTACGGAGACAGTAGTTTTCTTGTTAAAAACCCACATTAATCTAAATAAATTATGATTGCAAAATTAGGTCTTATGTGTTTATGTACTGTTTTTGTTTTTACCTCATGCTCCACAGAAGAGCAAAACCCTTTGTTAAGAACCTGGAATACTCCCAGGGATACCCCTCCGTTTAACGAGATCAAAATAGAACATTATAGACCGGCTTTTGAAGCGGCTATGAAGGCTCAAAAGGAGGAAATTGCAGCTATTGTGGACAATTCTGATCCGGCAAGTTTTGAAAACACTATTGAAGCCCTTGAAAAATCAGGTAAATTACTGTCCAGAGTGAGCAATATCTTCTTTAATCTAAACAGTGCTGAAACCAATGATTCCATACAGGCTCTGGCTCGTGAAATCTCACCTTTACTGACAGATCATTCTAATGACATTTTATTGAATTCCAAATTGTTTGATCGTGTCAAATCAGTGTATAAACAACCTTGCGAAGATCTTACGGGTACTGAGCGAATGCTACTGGAAAATACATATAAGCAATTCGTTCGCAATGGCGCCAACCTTTCGGAAGAGGAGAAAGAAAAGTATAGGGAGATTTCCCGCAAACTTTCGGATCTTACCCTGAAGTATGGAGAAAATGTACTTGCCGAGACCAATGCATATACTCTTCATCTGACAAAAAAAGAGGATTTAGAAGGTCTTCCGGAATCAGCTGTCGAAGCTGCCGCTGCAACGGCTAAAGAAAAAGGCCTTGATGGATGGGCTTTTACTTTACAACAACCCAGCATGGCTCCGTTTCTAAGATATTCAAATCGTCGTGATCTCAGGGAGCAGCTTTATATGGCTTATAATCGCAGAGGTGCTAATGATAATGAAAATAATAATTACGAAATCATCCGTGAAATTGTCAATCTTCGTCTGGAAATGGCTAATCTGCTCGGATCTAAAACCTATGCAGACTTTGTACTTACGGAAAGAATGGCTCAAACTTCTTCCGGTGTAAGGGATTTTCTGAGTCAGCTTTTAGCGGCTTCTTTGCCCGCCGCGAAGAAAGATGTTGACGAAGTTGCCGAATATGCGAAAAGAAATGGTGCTGATTTTGATCTTCAACGTTGGGACTGGTCATACTATGCAGATAAGCTGAAAGATGAAAAATATTCTTTAAATGAAGAATTATTACGTCCTTATTTTCAATTAGATAAAGTTATAGATGGAATATTCGGATTAGCAAACCAACTGTATGGTTTGTCTTTTAAAATTAATTCGGAAATACAGGGTTATCATCCGGAAGTTAAATGTTATGAAGTGTTTGATGAAAATGGTGAATTCCTGGCTGTTTTATACCTTGATTTTTTCCCGCGTGCCGGGAAAGAAGGTGGTGCATGGATGACTAATTACAGAGAACAAGAAAATGATGGAAATGGGGATATTCGTCCTATTGTTTCTCTTGTATGTAATTTTACCCGGCCCACAGAGACCACTCCTTCTCTTCTTACTTATGATGAAGTGGAAACCTTTATGCATGAATTTGGACATGGTCTTCACGGAATGCTATCAAAAGGGAAATACGCTTCATTATGCGGCACCAATGTCTACAGGGATTTCGTGGAGCTGCCTTCGCAGATCATGGAAAATTGGATGTCTGAAGAAACCTTTCTGAATACATTTGCGGTACACTACAAAACAGGAGAGAAAATCCCTAAAGAATACCTTGACAAAATCAGTGAAAGTAAACGCTATTTAGCCGGTTATTTATCTGTACGTCAGTTGAGTTTTGGAATTTTAGACATGGACTGGCATTCTTTGGAAACTCCTTTTACCGGAGATGTCGTTGCTTTTGAAGACAGTTCTCTTAAAATCACAGATCTGCTTCCCCGCCCTGTCGGAACTATGACGGGAACCGCTTTCACCCACATCTTTTCAGGAGGGTATGCTGCCGGATATTATAGTTATAAATGGGCTGAAGTGTTGGATGCCGATGCCTTTTCCGTCTTTCTTTCCAAAGGAATATTTGACAAAAAAACTGCAAATTCTTTCAGAACAAACATTCTTGAAAAAGGCGGAAGTGAGCATCCAATGGAACTTTACAAAAAATTCCGCGGACAGTCTCCGACCCTGGATGCATTGCTGCGCAG
>JAQVSH010000011.1 GCA_028700615.1 Bacteroidales bacterium | reverse complement strand
GGACGTCTATATCGTCATGGGTGTTTCATACTATAATAATTTTCTTTTTAATGGTAGTATGCAGCTCCATGTTGCTGGAAAGTATTATCATACTCTTGGGCGCTGCAAAGCAACATGTTCGGTTCATACTATAATAATTTTCTTTTTAATGGTAGTATGCAGCTCCATGTTGCTGGAAAGTATTATCATACTCTTGGGCGCTGCAAAGCAACATGTTCGGTTCATAATTTTATCTTTAGGCTTCCTAACAAATCAAGCTTTTTATAGCTTTTTGTAAGGAATCACCCTACAATTTCATAAGGCAAATTACTACAATAAAAAGAACATTTCCAATTGTTTTAAAAAACTATACACAAAATATTTGTTTTTTTAGATAATTAATATTATATTACAACGAAATAAAAAATGCATAAATCATTGAATTTCAATTTTCAACATGAATAAAAAGCCTAAAAGATTTTTTGATCTTTTAGGCTTTTCTATAAAATAGTTCAAACAAATTACGGAAGAACCGGTATAGTTAAATCCTCATCGGGATAAAAATACCATTCCGGATTTAAAGATCCGCCACTTTCAGCCCATTCCTGAAATTCAGGGTATGCAGCAATGATTGAAGTCTTCTCCAGGGGAACCCTAAAGTCATTGGAAATAAACTGAACACCCCAGGGATGATTGGCAGAAGTTCTGTAAAAAGCTGCTGTATTCTGTAAAGGATAATTAAATCCGCCTCCCTGAGTCCAGGATATCGGAGAATCATCATCTTCCGTTCTAAATAAACTCATGTCCGCCGAGATTGTCGGAGGAGATCCGAAAAATCTGATTTGATGAGTTTTGTCCTCAGTATAATAAAAATAGGGAAGAATATCCAGGGTCCTTACTTTGGCTGAAGTCAAAACAGAGAAAGAGAAAGAAACATCCTTAGGAGTGCCTGACACACCCCAGTCTCCTCCCACATTGTTATAATAAGGATTAACAACCCCTAAAATATTATCCCAGAATGCAATACCGTTACTTACCGCTTCATCCTGATGTGTATAAGCTTCTCCTGAAGTGAAGGTAACCGTTCCTTCATTGAGGTAATATAACATTCCGCTTCCGCTCTTAAAAAATTCATATCCCAACCCGCTGGGCAAAGTAATATAAGCACCTACAGCCCAAATTTTTGCATTAACCGATCCGGAGGAAACATAGTTGCCGGTCTTAACCCAGGTTATTCTGGAAGCGACAATCAAATCATTCATATCAAAATCCCCTTTGGAAGGCCAGAGATCCTCAAAGATCTGAAAATAATATTCTTCGTCTGAAGGATCCGCTTTGGTTAAAACTGATCCGGAAGAAGGATTCACAGCATAAGAAGCCGAAGCCGGAAAAGTTTCCACAAAAGATTTTGAAGCATCTGATGGAAAATCATCATACAAATCAGCCACTCCGTCGCTGTCTGTATCGGACAGATTCTGATAAGAGGAAGAAGAAGATACCGTAAAATTTGTCTCTGAAGAAGTCACCTTCACCTGAACCGATGTCCCTGAAACAGGATCGGACACCATCAACTTAGTTAAATTCTTATCCAACAATACAGAAAATTCAGCTTTGCCCTCCTCAACAATAACCCTCTGCATTCTGTTCCCATCCATATCCACCAAATCCATAGGTTGCCCGTTCAGTAAAGCGCTGGAAACCCCTGACAAATCTTTAATAATCACTGACAAATTATAACGGGAAATCCCCGACCATGTGAAATCGGATGGAACAACAAGCTCATCAAAACTTTTTACCTCACCCTCTGGTATTTCATCTTGCTTAACACAAGAAGATAGTATGACCAGGAAGACAGAGAACAACAACACAAAACGTTTCATCGCACAAGAATTAAAGTTTACTTTGTTTACCTGCCTATATATCAAATACTTACAACACACAATAATCCCTTATGCGGATTCTTTGCGTTGTAAGGAAAACACCTACATATTGTAAGGCTAATTACTACAATAAAAATTACATTTCCAACATTTATTGGAATAAAATGATGTTTTTTTGAAAAATAATCTCTGATCAGGGTGTTTCTGTCAAGAAAAAGAGCGTCATACCCTTTAATCATCTGTTAATCAAAATATAAGAGAAACTATAATCTTTTGGCTTCCTCCTCCGGAACTGAAATTGTTTTCTCTAAATCAGGATAATCATACCATTTCTTGTTTTCAGTTCCACCCGACTCTGCCCATTTTTGAAATTCAGGATAAGCTTCAAGAATAGACGTCTTTTCAACCGGGACTTTGTAATCCGAACTGATAAAATCGATCACCCAGGGCAGATTTTTAGCCGTCCTGTAAAAAGCCTCTTCATTCTTCAAAGGGGAAGAAAACCTTCTTCCTGCTTTCCATTCCCAGGAAAGTGGAGAGCAATCATCCGCATTGCGGAACATAGTCATATCTGCATAAGCTGTCGGAGGAGTCCCGAAAGGCCTGACCTGCCTGGTCGGATTGGATGTACAAAAAATATAGGGAAGCACTTCAAAATTCCGAATCCGGGAACCTTTTCTGAAGGTAAAAGAAATCGGAACAGTCTTCGGAATGCCGGAAACTCCCCATGATCCGCCGATATTATTATAATACGGATCCATAATCTTAAACACATCATCAAAAACGACAATCCCATTATTCAGACGCTCATCCAAATGGGTAAAAGACTCAGAGGATGCCAGGGAGACACTCCCGTCAGGAAGATAAATAAGACTTTCCTTTTCCCTCTTGAAAAACTCAAGCCCTAATCCATATGGGGCTGATATATAAGCACCCACAGCCCAAATCTTACCAATATAACTGCCGCTGACCAGATAATTATTGCTATCTTTTACCCACTCCAATTTTGAAGCCAGAACCAAATCATTTAGATCGTAATCCCCCATAACGGGCCATAAATCTTCATAGATCTGATAAAGATACTGTCCTCCGGAATGATTTACAGAATCTCCTTCCGGAAGAAATCCATCTGCAGGAAAACATTCCCGAAAAGCCTTTCTTGAATTCCATTTAAAATCATCATATATATCGGGAATCCTATCTCCGTCAGAATCCGGTAAATCCAGATAACTAGCAGGATATCGGGTAGTATCCTGAAAATTTACTTTTGAAGAAGCAGCACTCACCATTACCATTTTCCCGGTAACCGGTGAGAAAATTTTCAATTTATCTTTGTTTTTGTCAAGCATCACCGAAAAATCCACCTTTCCGGAAACAACGACCATTCTCTGCAACCTACGCCCATGCATATCCAGCAGATCCAAAGGCTGACCATCCAACGCATTCATCGGCGTCCCAGACATATCTGTAATTCTTACCGAAAGGTTGATCCATGCCGTGTTAGACCATTCAAATCCTCCGGGAACATGTAAATCGCTAAAAATAGCAAATGAATTCTTTCCAATAGGGACTTCCTTCTGTTTCGTACAAAACAAAACAAGAAAGATGATCCCTAAAAGCAATACAAAGTTTGTACCTAATCGCTTTATTGGTTGACTGGACATAAAAAATTTTCAAAACAAGCACAGAATATGTAAGGAAAATACTTATGTACATGTAGGGCAAAATACTACATAAAAACAAAAAACCAAAATTTTAGGTCTCTAATTTGTTTCTTCTATGGTTTTGATCACCAATCAGCTTGCTATCCGGCACCCCAAAACACATGATAACTTCCGTCAAAAATTAATTTTCCAAAAACATAAAAATGAATCTCTAAAAGGAAGCAAAGGTTTCGGCAGAAAATTTATATTTGCCGAAAATAATAATGACCCTCTCATGAAGTTTAACAATATCTTAAATGTCTTCGCTCCTCAGGATATCAAGTTTATTCCTATGCTTGAGGAGACTTCAGCCGTTCTTGTGCAAGCATCTTCTCTGCTTCGGGATCTGTTTGCCAACAACGATCCCGAAGAGAGTCGTAATATATGTAAACTCATTAAAACAGAAGAAGTTAAAGGAGATAAAATTAACGGGAAGATTTCCAAATCCCTAAATGATACCTTCATTACTCCATTTGACAGGGAAGATATTCATGAACTGGCAGACAATCTCGATGATGCCATTGATGCCATCAATCATTCGGCTCAAAAAGTCTTGCTTTATTCTCCTAAAACTTTTCATTCCTCAACAAAACGTATCTCAGAAATTATCTATGAATGTTCTATTGAGGTTCAAAAAGCCATATTATCTCTGACCACATTAAAAAAGAACAGCGGGCCTCTGATTCAGCATTGCAAAGAGATTAAAAAGCTGGAAGAAGAGGCAGACACGGTATATGAAACCGGGATCATGAATCTTTTTAAAGAAGAGCAATCGATTCCTGAACTGATCAAACTGAAAGAAATTATTCAGGAACTTGAGAAATCGGCCAATAAAATGAATTCCGTAGGAAAATCACTGAAAACCCTGGTAGTAAAGTACGCCTGATATCCGATTTAGCATGACCCTGCTTATTATTGTTGTTGTTCTTGCCGTTATTTTTGACTATATCAATGGTTTTCACGATGCGGCCAATTCCATTGCCACGATAGTATCTACACGTGTTTTGACTCCGTTTCAGGCTGTTCTTTGGGCTGCAGCTTTTAATTTTATTGCCTTTTTTATAGCCAAATATATTATCGGGGAATTTGGTATTGCCAATACTGTGTCAAAAGTAGTATTTGAAGAATTTATTACTCTCCCGATTATTCTTGCCGGGCTCATTGCTGCCATCATCTGGAATCTTGCCACTTGGCGGCTTGGCATTCCTTCCTCTTCCTCCCACACACTTATAGGCGGATTTGCAGGGGCTGCCATCTGCGGCGCCGGCTTTGGAGCCATTCATGCAAGTGTAATTATTAAAATCGCCTCCTTCATTGTTTTGGCTCCTGTAATTGGTATGTTTATTTCGTTTCTCATAACCCTGTGTGTCTTGTGGAGTTTCCGAAACGCCCATGCCAGGAAAGCCGAAACCCTTTTCAGGCGGTTTCAGTTGGTATCATCGGGTTTATTCAGCCTGGGCCATGGATTAAATGATTCACAGAAGGTTATGGGTATTATTGCCACGGCCATGATTGCAACAGGAAAAATAGATTCTGTCAACACGATGCCCAACTGGATTCCTCTGACTTGTTTTGGAGCCATCGGGCTGGGAACTATGACCGGAGGCTGGCGGATTGTTAAAACGATGGGAACCAAAATCACTAAAGTTACCGCGCTGGAGGGTGTTTGTGCTGAAACAGCCGGGGCTCTCACTTTATTTTTAACCGAGTTTCTGAAAATCCCCGTGAGTACAACTCACACGATTACCGGGTCTATTATGGGAGTAGGAACAATAAAAAGGCTTTCCGCGGTACGGTGGGGCGTCACGATCAATCTAATGTGGGCATGGATCTTAACCATCCCTGTAAGCGGCTTATTGGCGGCTTTGATTTACCTGATTCTCAGGCTTTTTGGATTGTCCTGATCATTGTATCCCATCCGACCTGCGACGACGTTCCTTCTTTTTTTCCAGCATAAGGATGAGATGTATGACAATATAGATCAGGATAATAATAGATCCACCTATCATAATCCCCATGGCAGGTTCTTCAGAACCCTCCATAAACAAATAAATGCCGGAAACAAGAATCCAGGGCGCAAACCAGATGGCACGGTCAATCTGTCTATGAATTGACTCCCAAAGAATTGCAAGAAAACTTTTCTCTTCCTCTGAATGCGGAGAAACGCTGCCGGAACCTATACCTGTCAGATTTTTAATCACACAAAAGCCCAAAAACAAAGCGCCAAAGATCAGCGCCCTTCGGGCCAGCAATTCAGAACCCCTGAAATAAAAATACACCGCATTCAAAACAGACCAGATGGCACACCATACAAAAAAATCCAACTTTTTGCAGAGAAAAATTAGCGTTCGTTTCATCAGGGTGTTTTTTTATAACCCATTCCCTTTTAAAGATAGATAATTACGATGAAATAATGACCATATAGGCGTCTTTTTTTAAGCCGTAAAAATTAAGCATCAACACTGTCTTCAAGAGTCTGAAATATATCATTGGCCTTAAGGCTTCATCAACATAAAAAAAGAGCTGGTTGCAATGCAACCAGCTCTTTTATATCCAAGAATTATTGTTATTCACAAAACTCTTACTGCAATTGGAACTTGATTGGAACGCTATAAGAAACCCTTACAGGGGTTCCGCTTTGCTTTCCTGGTTTCCATTTAGGCAGCGTAGAAACTACACGCAATGCTTCAGCATCCAAAGATGGGTCAACACCACGAAGAACCTTAGCATTGGATATAGAACCGTCTTTGTTAACAACGAAGGCAACGTAAACTGTTCCCTGAACACCATTTTCCTGAGCAATTACAGGGTATTCAACAGCCTTAGCAATATATTGAAGCAAAGCGGCAGTACCTCCTGGAAATTCAGGCATTTCTTCCACAGCAATAAAGACTTCTTCTTCCTTTTCCTCCTCAACTTCAATCACAATTTCTTGTTTCTGTTCAACAATTTCAACGGCCTCTTTATTTACAGTCGTTTCAACCTGTTCATCAGAAATCATAAGCTGAGTTTGTTCTTCAAGTTTGATTGTATCAACAACAACCGGGGCAACATACTTCACAACGGTCTGGACCTCTGCTGCTGGTGGTGGTGGTGGTGGTGGTGGTGGCGCAATTTCATTTTGTTGAATATCATTCGCCATTTCTGCAATCACCTCAGTTGCTTCACGTTGTTTGTGACTTGCATTGCGACTTGCATTAATATAAGGAATAATAACGGCTGTAGCCAGAGCTATACACCCAATTACAGTAGAAATAATAACAACACGGTTGTACTTTTTCCTTAATTGATACGCTCCATATTCCTTATTCCTTTTTTCGAAGACTATGTCATCGAAAGTTGGTATGAATTGTTTATTTTGTAGCATACGTATTGTCTATTATTTCTGAGCCGCGGCTACAGATGGTTTATTCTTCAGCGCAGTGTCAAGCATAGTTTGTTCGATATAGTTTATATCAACAACAATATAACGTGCGATCCCTACGATTGACATTTCATCTATAATATCCACAAAGTTTTTATACTTTGCTTTTTCAGAAAATTTAATCAAAACTATAGGACCCGTATCATCATCTTTCTTAAGTTCCTTAATAGCATTTTGTAATGAGTCCTGTTTGATTTCTAATTTTCCAGAGATAACATCTGCTTTTAGCTGCTCAATTTTATCCAAAAGAGCACGGTTACGATCAATTAAAACTTTCCTGATACCTGCATCACTAAAGTCGGTTTCCTGAAGAGGCATTTCTTGATCTGCTTTACCAGGATACCAAAATACTCTGCCCTCCGGACCTACAATAATATTCAAAGTACGGCTATCAGCGATCTTAGGGGGATCCACTTTTTCGTTCTTTTTGATTTTTTCAGGTAAAACGATATCCATCACCTTAGGTTTGCTAAAAGCAGTAGTAAGCATGAAGAACGTTAACAGAAGACACATAAGGTCAACCATCGGCGTCATATCCATGTGGGGATTACCCTTCTTTGGGCGTCTTTTCCCACCTTTACTTTTTTCTTCTTGAATTATTTCTGCCATAGTACTACTGATTTTCGTCGGTTACAACCTTAACAGCTTCAAGGTTAGTTATAAGGCTGAATTTATTTACGTTATAATCCTGCAATATATCCAAAACTTTTTTAACAAGCGGATATTCCACATCAACATCCCCTTTTATTAAAGCCTGGGCAGCCGGATTAATCTGACGTGTGTATAGTACCCAATAACCCAATTGGTTATCCACTGAGTCATAAGGAATACCTTTGTCATATTGCTCTCTTTCCTTGGAATCCTTCGCTGCAAGATATTTTTTCATATCGTTGATATTAACACCGAATGACATTCCAGATTTCTCAAACTTACGCAATTCCTGTGTAGAAAATTGGATGTTATATCTTTTACCCATTTCTTCAAGAATCTTCGGTTTATAGTGCAGAATAGTATCCTGCCCATTGTCTATATTGAAAAACACCCGGTTGTCTTTAGCTAATAATAAAGTCATAACATTAGCATCTGGCTGAGGTTTTTCGGATACAGAAAACGGTGTATCGACCGGAGCGGGCTCCTGTGGCCTAAACGTTGTTGTCAACATAAAGAATGTCAACAGCAGCGAGAAAAGGTCCACCATAGGCGTCATGTCAATACGTGGCGATTTTGTTGGTAATTTAATCTTTGGCATGCGATAAATTTAAATTTTTAAACAACCCCAAAATGAACCCCAAATTATTTAACTGAAGCAGCAAATGTCTGAGTAAGACTGAAACCTGCCTCGTCAATTTTAAATGTATAACCGTCAATTCTAGATGAAAAATAGTTAAATGCTACGATAGCTAATGTTGAACCAGTGATACCAAAAGCTGTATTGATCAATGCTTCAGAAATACCGGTTGACAAAGCCAAAGCATCGGGAGCACCTGCCTGGGCAAGAGCGGAGAATGCGCGGATCATACCAAGTACTGTTCCGATAAGACCGATCAACACTGAGATAGAAGCAAGGGTTGAAAGAATAACCATGTTTTTAGATAACATCGGTAATTCCAATGCAGAAGCTTCTTCCAATGCTTGTTTCATAGAAGTGATTTTTTGATCTCTTTCCAATGTAGCATCTTTTTGAAGATCTCTGTAACGAAGCAAACCTGCTTTAGTCACATTAGCCAAAGAACCTTTCTGAACATCGCAAGCTGCGATAGCATCCTCAATTTTATCTTTTGCGGTTAACTCCTGAATGTTATAAACAAAAGATTCCAAAGATGCTTTACCTTTCACTTTTCTTAAAGTAATTGCTCTTTCAAAAACAAAGATTACAAGAACGAGAATACAAGTCATCAAAACCGGCACAATAGGACCCCCTTTGTAAAGCATGCCCATATAATTACCAGGTAGGGGGTGTCCTTGGGGATTACCACCTTCAAAATTAATCGGATCACCCATAAATTGTGTATACAAATAATAAGCAATCGCAAAAGCAACGATAATTGCTAATGAGGCAAACGCTTGCTCAAACTTAGATGATTTGGAATTTTTACTCATTTTTAATAGTTTTTGTGGTTAAAAATAATATTAATTTTTGTTGATTTCTATATAAACTATTTGCTTAAAGATACATTATAAACCCTGCTTTTTGTCACGACAACCTCTTTTGTTGTATAACCGCTAGCACTAATTACCAGAACTTTCGATGCTTCAGGCATTGTAAACCGGTATTCACCTCTACTATTGGTCCACATTTCTGCAGCTGTATCTCTTACTCGAACCGATGCACCGGCAATCGGATTACCTGAAGCATCCTTTATCACCCCTGAAATTTCATTCGGGTGTGCCTTTGGTTTGGCATTGGCCAGAGCAGATTGAATATACTGAATAGTGGATTTTGCAGAAGCATTATTTTCGTCAATAGCTAAAATTTTATTATTTACCTCAACAGCTTTAGTATAATCGCCTGTCGACAGATAAAGTGAACTCAATGAACTATATCCTCTAATCTGAAAATCTTTGTTGTCCGGAGCAAGATTCAGCATACGGGTATAATAGTCTTTTGCCAAATCATTTTGATCTGACTGAAGAGCATCATAACCTAAAAAACGAAGCGCATCGAACATCTCATTTGCATACTTAACAGAGTCAGTAGCAGCTTTGTTAAGTAACACAAGAAATTTTTCTCTGGCAATCCCGGTTTTAGAATCAGGATCCTCGGCTGACGCATTATTTGCAGCCCAAACATAACCGGTAATGCTATCAGGATATTTACTTATCATTTGTTCGAAGAGAGCTTCAGCCTTATCATAGTCTTTCCCCTGATAATATGCTCTACCAATCTGTAAGTAATTTGATTCGCTGTCTTTTCCCTTAGTTAACAAACGAGACCATGTATCAGCAGCGTCAGCATAAAATCTGTTTGCAAACTGGAAATTAGCCTTTTCCTGAATCATGTTTAAATCTTCGTCTTCAAAAGTGATTGCCTTTTCATAAGCATCAAAAGCCTGATTCAGCTCTTTTGCCTGCATATCTACCTTATTCTGTAATTCAGCAATTTTTGCAACTAATGGTTCTTCACTTACTCTTTCGCTTTCTTTAGCACCTTGCAGGGCTTCATTATTCTCTCTTAGTTTGGCTAATTCAGCAGTTGCTTGTTCAAGTTCAACTGCATCTTTGGCATAGTCAGCATTTTTCTTAACGATGATCCGTGCTAAATATACATAGTCCTTTTTAAGAATCCCATCAGCAGACAATTTTGCAAAAAGTTCATTCATGTAATTTAACGCTTCGGCATAATTACCCTGCTCATAGCTCGAATATCCTGCAACACGGTTAAGGTATGTTCTGGTCTGGTCAACAGCAAAAATTTCTTTAACGTTTTTGATTACATCAGCATAATTTTTCGAATAGAACAAGGCATTTACATAACGAATCTTTGCCGGAATATTTTGGTTAGTCAACTCCAAATAACTCTCAAAATATTTCTTTGAATCGTCAAAACGCCCGGCCATAGAATAAAGCTGTCCTAATTCACGGTAAGCCGGTGCATAGTTTTTATCGAGTGCTATGGCCTGTTCGTAATAGGGAATAGCAGCCTGTAGGTTACGACCTTTAACATATATGTAACCTATTTTCATATTGGCCATGGGTGAATTTAAATCCTGATCCTGAGCATAGCCGTAATTTTTAATGGCTTTTGATCCATCATTTACAAGAAAATAAATATCACCTGTAATAATATAAATTGTACTGTTCTTAGGATCGATGGTAATAGCTTCGCGAACTAAAGGCAGAGCTTTTGTCGTATCAACCTTGTCGAATACAATATACGACTCAGCTAATTTAGCCAGGGTTAAAGCATATTCCTGAGGGTTTGGAATTTTGGATACTTTCTTATAAGGAAGCAATAAACTCTTGGCTTTTTCTCTCATGCTGCCGGCAGTTTGTTGATCACCCAGATAAGCTGCAACCTTTGCCAAGCCCACGTAGTTAAGCGGATCGTTCGCATTAATTGCAACACCTTTCTCAAATTGTTGTTTTGCTTCGGCAGCTACAGCCCTCAAAGAGTTCGAGATCGTATCTGAAAAGAAATTCAGCATTGTATTTTCACCCAAACGATAATATACAGTGCTGCTTGGAGATTTCTTAGCCAAATCCTGAAGGATCTGGTCAGCCTTATCATATTGTTCGTTGTTGGTTGCGGTGATCGCTTCATCTAATGTCTGCGCTTTTAATCCAGTGATACCACAAACAAAGGACAGTATTAGGATTAAAGGAATTTTTTTAAAAACACGATTGGTCATATCAGGTAATATTAAAAAATTATTTTTTGAATTGTATTAATCTAATTGGCATTGTGGCCGGGACTAAACCAGATTTAAGAACAATCCTTTGTCCTTGTTCTGATGCAAAAAAAGTTGTAAAACCAGAAGCTAAACCTCTGAAAGTTTCTCTTGAAACAAGATTTATGGTTCGTGTAAACGGATAACTCTTATCATAGATCGAGCCCTGATCAGGCATCGAATATATACCAGGGCTCAGATATTTGTGTGAAATAGCCGCAGTTTTAATTTTATCGGAAAATACCCGGCTTGTTGAATCGCGATCATCACAAATCCAATTCACACTAACTAATCCTATTGCCGATTTGTTTTGGGTCACATAATCAACTACTTCAGCATTGCTGTTCACTGCATAAAAATTCTCAGCCAACTGATCATCAAGATCAAATAACTCTCTGAAATATCTGATGTTTGCCGATTTATTGTTATCAAAAACTATTGAAATTTTCCCAAGTTTTGATTCGGGATTAATATCCTTCCAATCTGCAATTTTGCCTGTGAAAATATCATTCACATTCTGGTAAGTAAAAAGCGAATCTTTATTCTCCTTATTAAGCACAAGCGCAATAGCATCATAGGCAACAGCGGTGGTACGCACAACAATTTGTGTCTGAAAAAGCAGCTGTTTTTGTTCTTCCGTAGGTTCCCATGACGAAACAACCAATTTTACTGAATCTTTTAAAAAAGCAGATATTAAATCAGTTTCGGGAAGAAAAGCAGGAGTAATCCGGGCTCTTTTATATAATCCGGTGAAAATATCGATCTCTGCATTTACGATGGGCTCAAACGACTCATCCGCGATAATCTTAATATTCCCGCTTGTGGGAGTTTCTTCTATTACCTGCCCCCTGTTAGTGCACCCTACGGTTAAAATTACTGCAAAACAAACACTTGCAATAACTACCGGCTTTAAAATCTTGTATGCACCTGAATTTTTCATGAATAGATTATACAATGGTTCAGATAAGGTTTTTAAAAATTTGTTGCAATAATAATAAATCAAATCCGTTATAGGGCAAAAATCTAAAACAAATTTGAACATTTCCCGAAAAAATATGGAGTCGATAGCTTAACACAGACAAAGAGTTAAGCTTAAAAGTTCAAATTTGGGATGATGAAAAACAAAGAACATATTACAAAGAAGCACTCAAAAAAACCCCACATTGAGCTTAGAATGCATATTCGATCAAAATAATTTAAACTTTACAAAAAATTAACAATCAATAAAGAAATATAACTGTATATTAATTTTACATCAATTTTACATCAATAATTATACCATAATTAAACCAAAACAAAAAAATTACGTTTATGACCATAATCTTAATTCGGATACATGTTATGCCGACGATTCCCTGTCCCGGCATTTAATCAGCAGGGACAAAAAATGTTCAATAAAACCATCGCGTGGATTGAGAACAACTTTATTTCTTTTCAGCCTATATTAAAAAAAATTTTCCTTGATTTTCCGGTAAGAACTTACCGCCCTGTATATACCATATATCAGGATAGGAAATGCAAGTATGACTCTCAAAGCAATATCGACATAGCTGAATAAAGACGAAAAAAGTAGAATGTAACCCAAGCCAAAATAAAAAATGACCATTGCTGCTCCAAAGATTGTCATTATCTGGGCGTAAAGTCTTCCGCTATCCATTTTTTGTATTTTAATTTTCTACAAATATATAATAACAATAAACAAAATCATATCACCTAAGGTCTACAAAAGTGTTTGAAGTCATTTTTCACACCGTAATGTAAATCATGAAAGTTGTGTGCAAATAAATATTTTCTCGTATTTTTGTGGCACTAAAACCATTGGATGTTTACCGCTTTATTAAAATCGGATTCGGTATTGTAGACAATCTGTATTCCGCGTACAGATTGTCCATTCGCTTGCTCCCGAAGGATTCCTTCCGGGAGTGATTTCTGTATTGTTATAAATATAGTTTTTTAATCTGTATACAAAGAGGATCGCATTGATATGCATTTACTTGTATACCTAAACATTACAATAATGAGCGACGAATATAAGACCATTCATGAATTCGATTTCAAGTTAATCTGCGAATTTTTCTCCGGTATGGAACGGCAAGGGCCCGGAAGTCCCGAGGTAACCATTAAGGCACTGAGTTTTATTGATAACCTGACCGAACAATCTCAGATTGCCGATCTGGGTTGCGGTACGGGCGGACAAACCATGGTATTGGCACAGCACGCGCCGGGACAGATTACCGGACTTGACTTGTTTCCCGGTTTTATCAATATCTTCAATCGTAATGCGGAGCAATCGGGTTTGCAAGACCGGGTAAAAGGAATTGTCGGTTCAATGGACCAACTGCCTTTCGGAAAAGAATCCTTAGACCTTATCTGGTCGGAAGGGGCTATTTATAATATCGGCTTTGAACGAGGCCTGAATGAATGGCGTGAATTCCTCAAACCGGGCGGGTATATTGCTGTATCCGAAGCCTCGTGGTTTACTGAGAAACGCCCTGCTGAAATCAATGACTTCTGGGTAAATGCATATCCTGAGATAGACACCCTTCCCCATCAGGTGAACAAGATATACAAGGCTGGTTATCTTCCGGTTGCAACCTTTATTCTGCCTGAAAAATGCTGGACAGAGCATTACTTTGCTCGGAAAATTAAAGCCCAGGAGATTTTTCTTAATAAATATGCAGGAAATAAAGCCGCCGAAGAACTCGTTGCGTCTGAACTGTATGAAGAAGAATTATACCGCAAGTATAAAGATTTCTACGGCTATACCTTTTTCATCGCAAGAAAAACAGCGCTATGATCAACTTAAATACTTATGGTTGGAACGAAAGATTAAACCAACTAAAACAAGCATCAGCGCATAGCGCACTTGTTCATGGCCGTATATCCATAGTAAACCGGACATGCTACGAAGTTATTTCCGAAAGCGGATGGTTTCTGTGTGAATTAACGGGAAACATGATGTATGGAAAATCAGACTTCGAGTTGCCTTGTACAGGCGATTGGGTGATTTTTCAACCCTTCGATGAAAATAAAGGGATTATCGTTGATATGCTGCCCCGTGAAAGGACTTTGTATCGCAAGAAAAGCGGAACCATTGCCGATAAACAAGCCATTGCCTCTTATGTTGACAAGGCATTGATTGTACAAAGCCTTGATGATAACTTCAATGTCCGCAGAGCCGAGCGCTTTATGGTTCAGATATTGGAAGCAAACATCAAACCTGTATTGGTACTCAATAAAGCCGATTTAGGTTTTGACAGACCGAAAATTGAAGAACAGATTAAACACCTTGCCCGCCGGATGCCGATATTTTATACAAGTATTCATCTGCCTGAAACGATCCTCCCGCTACGGGAATCTATATCGAAAGGTGAAACGGTGGTATTTGTCGGTTCTTCGGGGGTCGGGAAAAGTTCTCTGGTAAATGCGCTTTGCAAAAAATCAGTATTGCTCACATCCGATATAAGCCTCTCTACAGGAAAAGGACGGCACACCTCAACCCGCCGGGAGATGGTGTTGATGGACTTTTCAGGGATTTTAATCGACACTCCGGGCGTTCGGGAATTTGGTTTGGCTATTGACAATCCCGATTCACTCGCAGAAGTACTGGAAATTTCGGACTATGCAAAACTGTGTCGTTTTAAGGATTGCGAACATATCAATGAACCCGGTTGTGCCGTCATAGAAGCGATAAACGCCGGCAAACTGGATCACAAAGTGTATGAGAGCTATCTTAAACTCCAACGGGAAGCGTGGCACTTTTCTACTTCGGAACATGAAAAACGCAGAAAAGGGAAATCCTTTGCAAAGTTAATAGATGAAGTAAAAAAGTATAAATCGAACTTCTAATCTCTATCCATGCAGTGCAGGTATTTTTTGAATAGAATACCTGCACTTTATTTTTGTGGAGCAAGTCATGGCTGGCAAACGCTACAATAATAAACCGACCCTCCCAAATAACTTTCTTTTATAATTGGACCTCCGCATTTAGGACAAGGATCTTTATAGGTGTTTTTCGATAGCGCCGATTTGTATCCGCCCTTGTTTCCGAACAAATCGGTTTCCGTATCACGCCCACCTTCTTTGGTCATGGCTGTCAGGGTAGACTTCAACGAATTAAAAAGGTCTTCCTTTTGTTGCCCATTTAAATCGCAAAGTTTCTTTCTGGGGTTTAAGGATGCATTAAAAAGAATATCCTGAATTACACCGTTCCCAATACCAGGTATACGTTGTTCTGTAGCTAAAAATGCTTTTAACGACAAATTCTGTTTCTGCGAATCCATCAGACGGTTGAAATATGTTTCATCAAATGCATCGGACAAGGGCGAAATACTTTCAATGCTTCGTTGATGATATTTATTCTCAAAACTACCGCTATAGGCCGCTATTCCGCCATACATCGCCACTGTGAAAACGAGAAAAGCATCATTGTCGAAAGTAAGTAAAAACTGGTATTTGGGAGGGATTTGCGACTTTGTATCCCCATACTTTACATTAACTCCGTCATTAATACTAATCGTTGTGTTGTTATCCAGGCTTATATCGACAAACATTCCGGAACCTGTTGCCGAGTTTATTTTTCTGCCTGTTAAAAGTCGGGGATATTTTAACGGATCCTCATAGAAAAACGTAAACTTGTGAGGGCTGTTTGAATTAAACACTCCTGTAATTTTCCGGCCAACCAGCGTATCATTTATTTGCTTTGCCAACGATATGGCTTCAGGTAGTTCTATCATGGTTAAATTGCATTAGAACGTTTTTCAATGAAATATACGATATCCGAAAATACTCATTTTGCATCTTTAAACAAAAACCCGGGAAAATGCATGTCGGGAATAAATTTTACAATACTAAAGCCAAAATCTCAAAATTTTAATATATACTTGAATCAATAAATACAAAATAACTGCGACTGAAATAAATAGTTGTGTTTTCTATGAATCATAAAAAGAAGTGTGATAAGATAAACTAAAATTAAAAAGGAGAAGAATTCATGAA
Source organism: Bacteroidales bacterium (assembly GCA_028700615.1). Lineage (GTDB taxonomy): Bacteria > Bacteroidota > Bacteroidia > Bacteroidales > UBA4181 > JAQVSH01. Next base: position 2,121 of record JAQVSH010000011.1, on the reverse strand, counting down.
TCGTCCACTGAGCATTCCAATGCACCGGTTTAAATACACAAAGCTCACTAAGAGTCAGATAGGAGAAAAGCTGAAGGCCGCCGAATCAGGCCCGGTTTGCGCCTCTGAGTTTACCGATGAGCTTTCGGGAAAATCCTTGAAAATAATAACCGATAACGGTCCTGTTTTTGATTATCTCTTCAGGGATACAAAGAGCCTTTCTGTGAAGGTTGACGGTAATTCATTTTCGGGAAATTACGGTGCTCTTACGCTCAAAAACATGATTTTCTTTTCCCACATGATGGTACAAGAACAAAGGGGATACAACATTTTTATCGATCGGGAAACGAACCTTGTAACCATCATCGAAGTCTGGCTTTCAGGCGGAAGGAAAGAAAGGGCCATGAATGGCACTGAAACACCGATTGACGACCGGGAGGTACAGCGCCATATCTATTATGGTTATATTGAAAAAAGCGGGCAGACAGCTCCCGAAGAGCGTCATCACCTGACAAACAGGATAGAAGGCAAGGGGATGTACTGGAAGCAGGATACAGGTATAGAAACCATAGAACTTTATGCCTCTGTTGTATCGACAAACTATGTGGAACTTACCCGCCACATCGACCAATTGGGGTTTTGTTCTCCGTCAGATTATGTGCTGGTGAAGGACAATATTTTTATTTACAACCGTACAGAATGCGAGTTCTCAGGCATATTTACAGCTTATGTGGTTGACCTTTTTTCAGAAACGCAGGTTGGTGTAAGGCTGGGGTTTAACGAAAGAGATGAACTTGAATATTACATGTTCAGGGGCGAAGGTAAAATTCTTGGAGAAGTGGCACCACTTGGACCATTCGATAAACAGGGCAATGAGCCAATGGTTGCACGGCCCGCGGGTGGTCCAGCTATGCCCAAAGGGCAACGGATGGCATATCGCCCTACCAGGACTTTCCCGCACATGACCGATGAAGAGGTTCATGAGGCAGCGCTTAAAAGTACAACAAACTTTGCCCACACTGATATGGATGGCTACAATATGGCATTCAGCGATATATTGGTGGGAAAAGAATTTACCCTGAGATATGACAACGGTGGACCGGTAATACACTATAAAGTTACCGAGAAATTTAAACTGAACTACAGGGAAGACAAGGACAGTACCTGGAAGGAGGCTGAATACAGGGCTTATGAGGCCGATGAAGGCCTGGCCTTTTTCAGTCATATTCTCGTTGATAGCAAACCGAGAACAAGCTTGCAGATAGCCCTTGATTTAACAAACGGGTTAACCACCTGTATCTACTCGCACATGGGAACGGCATATTATGGTAACGAGGTGTCTTTCAAAGCCTTGTTCGGAGTGGCTGACCTGGATGGAATCGATGCCCCGTTATATCTTCGTCATGGGTTCTCTTATGATCTTGTAGGTCACGCGTGGTCATGGACTTACTCCAACAACATGACTTCGATGCATATTTTTGCCGGGCCTAACGCCCATTCCTGGACAATCTACACGGCCGATCAGTCATTAGGGCTTCAATGGTCAGGACCAAGCCTTCTGGTAAAGGTTCGCGATGGTGTACATATTCTGGCAGAATGTGAAGAGGCATGTAACGGCTCAGAAATGGTTGTATTGATAAATGAAAAACTCAGGCGAGACTGCGGATTTAGTTTCCAGGGAGATAAAGAGGGTGTACGATTAAATCTGGTAGGTGCAATTGGCCGACATACAGGCTATTACAACACAAAAGAATACTTTGGCCCCAATAGGAGAAATATGATTTGATATACAGATAAAAGGAATACTAAAATTATGGACTCTTTAAAAAAACGAGCTGATTTAAACAGCCAACCAAACGACGGACGCCGTTCCTTTATCTGGAAGATGGGCGCTGCCATGACAGCCGGGGTATTTGCAACATCGATGCCTGCAGCCGTAAAGTCTGCTGCTCCAAATGATTTGGGACCTGAAAATGGTATGGGAGAGCTGTCAAAAAGAATTGCAATACTGGAGGCGGAGAAAAACATTATTGGCCTGTATCATACCTATGAATCGTTACTGAATGACGGAATGTATGATAAAATACCCGAACTGTTTGACCCTGAGGGTCATGTGGTATATAATGGCGGAGTATTCAAAGG
>JAQVSH010000183.1 GCA_028700615.1 Bacteroidales bacterium | reverse complement strand
AGTCGTTTACAACACTCTTTATGGACATAGAATACGGTTCATTTACCGATTCTCGTGATGGTAATCAGTATGAAACGGTAACCATTGGTTCTCAGGTATGGATGGCAGAAAATCTGGCGTATTTACCTGCTGTTAGTAGACCTTACTTTGGATCAGAAACAGATGTGTTTTATTATGTTTACGATTACGATGGAACAGATGTGTCAATAGCAAAGACGACATCCAATTATTCAACATACGGCACATTATATAACTGGCCAGCAGGACTGATTGCCTGTCCTGACGGTTGGCATTTGCCAAGTGAGGAGGAATGGACAACATTGACAAATTATCTTGGAGGAGATGACGTTGCCGGAGGTAAAATGAAAGAAACAGGAACTGCACATTGGAGAAATCCAAATACAGGAGCAACTAATGCATGCGGTTTTACTACATTGCCAGGTGGCTGTCTTACTACTAATTTTTACGATCTTAGCTATGGCGGTTTTTTCTGGTCTTCTTCTGTAAACGACACACATGGTGCTTGGTACATAAGTTTGAGCAACTACAACACGAATGTGCCCTTTGCAAGCGAAAGTATAAATGTCGGTTTTAGTGTTCGATGCGTCAAAGATAATTTCAACACACAACCAACTGTAGTCACAGGTCGGGTGATCAACATCACTGCTACAACAGCGACATGTGTCGGTTTTGTAACGTCGACGGGTGGCAATTCGGTTACTACCAGTGGCGTCTGTTGGAGCACATCTGAGAATCCAACAATATCAAATTCAAAGACAACAGATGGCACAGGACTGGGAGCATATGCCAGCAATATGACCGGTCTTTCTCCGAACACGACTTATTATGTAAGGACATATGCAACCAACACCAAAGGGACTACCTATGGACAACAGAGATCATTTATTACGTATAATACATTAACTGATTCCCGTGATGGCAATATTTATAAAACAATAGTCATTGGCAACCAAGTATGGATGGCAGAAAACCTAGCGTATTTACCTGCTATTAATCAGCCTGTTCAAGGATCGTATACAGTGCCTCATTATTATGTTTACAATTATTCTGGTACGAATGTAGCTGCTGCAAAAGCCACTCCCAATTACAGTACATACGGTGTTTTGTACAACTGGCCAGCTGCATTGACTGCCTGTCCTGAAGGTTGGCACTTGCCTACGAACGATGAATGGAGCATACTTATTGAATACCTTGGAGGAAGATACTTGGCTGGAGAGAAAATGAAAGAAAATGGAACGACTCATTGGCAACCACCAAACAGCGAAGCTACCAATGAAAGTGGTTTCACTGCTCTTGCGGGAGGTGAGCGTAGCGATGATGGGAGATTTTGCCTTATGGGATCATATGCAACGTGGTGGAGCTCCATTAGCACGAACACTGAGCAGGAGGCTTATGCCCTTGGGATGAACTCTTACACGCCCTATGTTAACTTTGGAACACCACATAAGGAGTCAGGGTGGTCGGTGCGTTGTTTACAGGATTAGGTTTGCACAGAGGCTGTTACAGGGCGCACAGGCACAATGCGCTAAGCATTTGTAGCAGTGAACTATAATCGTGGTGGAATGCCCTCGGCCTACTCGACTTAATTTAACCGATACTAATTAAAACCTAACAATAATGAAAAAGCTTGTCTTACTGCTTTCAATGGGATTGTTATTGTTATCCTGTGACCCTCAGGAAAATCCTGATCCTGTTATACCTTCTGTCACTACAGGAGATGTCACCTATATCACCACCACCACAGCGATCTGTGGGGGCAATGTAACTGCCGATGGAGGTGCCGCTGTTACAGCCCGAGGCGTCTGCTGGAGCACCACGCAGAATCCGACCACAGCCAACTCAAAAACAACAAACGGCACTGGTTTGGGAACTTATACCAGCGTTATCACCGGCCTTTCTCCCAATACAACCTATTATGTCAGGGCTTATGCTACTAATGCAAATGGTATAGCCTATGGGGAGCAAAAATCATTTAAAACACAGGATGGTTTTACTGATAGCCGCGATGGCAAAGTGTACAAAACCGTAACTATTGGGTCCCAAGTCTGGATGGCAGAGAACCTGGCATATTTGCCCGCTGTTAGTGCTCCGACATCAGGATCTACCATAGACCCTCATTATTACGTTTATGGCTACAACGATACAGATGTAGATGCAGCTAAAGCCACAAAGATCTATACAATTTTCGGAGTACTTTATAACTGGCCTGCTGCACTGACAGCCTGCCCTTCAGGCTGGCATTTACCCAGTGATGAAGAATGGACACAGCTTTCTGACTACCTAGGAGGACAAAATGTTGCAGGTGGCACGATGAAAGAAGCAGGACCATCTCATTGGTTGGGCTCAGACGAGGGAGTCACAAACTCAAGTGGTTTTACGGCGCTTCCGGGTGGTTGGCGCAGTGGCCGTGGATCCTTCTACAACATTGGTTACTACGGCTACTGGTGGAGTTCTACGGAGTGGGATGAGAATTCCGCCTGGACCCGCTACCTGCACTACGATTCCAGCAAAGTCTTCAGGTACAACGAAGATAAGAAGGACACCGGATTTTCTGTTCGTTGCTTGCGGGATTAGGTGTGCACAGAGGCTGCTACAGGGCGCACAGGCACAATGCGCTAAGCAACTGTAGCAGTGAACTATAATCGTGGTGAAATGCCTTCGGCCTACTCGACTTATGATTAATCAATGTTAAACAAAAGATTATCAAATATTTATTACTAATCAATAAACTAAATTACAGATGCGAAAGATTATTATTTCCCTATTTGCATTGGTGTTCATCTATTTCTGTACACCTACACCACAAGAAGCTCCCAATACCTTTCCCGACATCCGTGATGGCAAAGTGTATAAAACAGTGACTATTGGAGAGCAAGTATGGATGGCAGAAAACCTGGCGTATCTGCCCAGCGTGGTTGGCCCAGCCACAGGCTCTTACACAGATCCATGTTATTACGTTTATGATTATGATGGCACAGACGTTGATGAAGCCAAAGCCACAACCAATTATCAAACCTATGGGGTGTTGTATAACTGGCCTGCGGCTCTGACAGCTTGTCCTGAAGGCTGGTATTTACCCTGTGATGAAGAGTGGACGCTGTTAGAAATTTATTTAGCTAACAATGGCCACAACTTTGATGGCACTATAGGGGGAGATTACTTTAGATCTAAAATCGCCAAATCGCTGGCAAGTGATACTGGATGGAATTATTGGGACATAGAAGGAGCACCTGGTAATACCGATTATCCCGAATACATAAACAAGTCCGGTTTCTCAGCTCTTCCAGGTGGTTACCGCAGTCCCAGTGGTGCCTTCTTCGGCATTGGTGTCTTCAGTTTCTGGTGGAGTTCTACGGAGATCTTTACAAGAAACTGCGTCTGGCGCCGGGCCATGAGCGCTGGTGACAGCACCATCTACAAGGTCTGCTCTAATTATTCCCGCGGGTATTCTGTCCGTTGTTTAAGGGAGAATAATCTACCCTCTGTTACCACAGGTCTGGTAACCAATGTCACCAAAACAACAGCGTCCTTTTCAGTGACTGTAACTGGTGTTTCATCAGTCACAGCCCGCGGTGTCTGCTGGAGTACGTCTGAGAATCCCACGACTTCAGATTCTAAGACAACAGATGGCATGGGCCTGGGAACTTATACAAGCAATATCACTGGCCTTTCTCCGAACACCACCTATTATGTGAGGGCTTATGCTACTAATACCAATGGTATAGCATATGGCCAACAAAGGAGCTTTATAACACAAAACGAACAAGGCCCGGTATTTGGGAATTTTACCGATTTTCGCGATGGTAATCAGTATGAAACGGTAACCATTGGTTCTCAGGTATGGATGGCAGAAAACCTGGCGTATCTGCCCAATGTTGTAGGTCCGGCAACAGAATCTGACACAGATCCATATTATTACGTTTATGGCTATGATGGTACAGACGTAGAGAAAGCCAAAGCAAATGAATACACTCCTAGTGGTGCCCGTGAATATACTCGCGGAGGTGCTCCAATAAAAGTCTATGAAACCTACGGAGTACTTTATAACTGGCCTGCTGCACTGACCGCCTGCCCTGAAGGCTGGCATTTACCCAGTGATGCAGAGTGGAAACAATTGGAGATGTACCTAGGGATGAGTCAGGAAGAAGCAGATGACACTTCTGCGCGAAGCACATACGTAGGTGTTAAACTGAAAGAAGCAGGAATAAACCACTGGTACGGGGCGTCTTATAACACCGAAGCCAACTCAAGTGGTTTTACGGCGCTTCCGGGTGGTTACCGTGTCAGCGGTGGACCATTCGACGACATTGGGCTCTACGGATACTGGTGGAGTTCTACGCAGCGCAGTGAGGGTAACGCCTGGAACCGCAGCCTGAGCTACAGTATCGGCTACGTATTCAGGTACTACTACTTTAAGGCTTACGGGTATTCTGTCCGTTGCTTGCGGGATTAAGATTAATTTATTTGATTATTTGACTATTTGTAGGATATTTTCCATCCAATCTCTTAGCAGCAAGACCTCAATTTCCGGAGGCATTACTCAGCTTCCAAAAATACGCTTATAGTACTTTTTTTATGAATAGAAACAAAATTTTGCTAAGTCATTGATATACAATCATTCTTGTTTCTATTCGTATCTATTATAGAAA
>JAQVSH010000182.1 GCA_028700615.1 Bacteroidales bacterium | reverse complement strand
CTTTTTTACATACTGAAGAAGTATTAAAAATGTATCCTGACCTTTCTCCTAAAGAAAGGGAAAATGAAATCTGCCGAAAGTACGGGATTGTATGCCTGATCGGAATCGGAGGAAAGCTTGCCGATGGGCGGCCTCATGATTTAAGAGCTCCTGACTATGATGACTGGACAAGCGAAACCATTCAGGGATATAAAGGGCTCAATTGTGACATCTTGCTATGGAATCCGGTGCTGGAATCGGCTTTTGAAATTTCATCCATGGGCATCAGGGTAGACGCGGAAGCTATGCTCAGACAGTTGAAAATATGCGGTGCCGAGGAACGTCAAAAACTTGAATTTCACAAAAACTTACTGAAAGGAGACTTGCCTCTTTCTATCGGAGGGGGTATTGGCCAATCGCGCCTTTGCATGTATTTTCTCAGAAAAGCACATATCGGAGAAACACAGTCCAGTATCTGGCCGAAAGAGATGATCGATAACTGCAAAAAGCATAAGATATTCCTAATGCAATAAAGGCCTCGGGCAATACGTGGCTCTGCACGTTCCGTTTACAGAAACACGAACAAGATTAGTCGCCTAATTTTAAGACGGCAAGAAAGGCGGACTGGGGAACTTCGACATTGCCGATCTGGCGCATGCGTTTCTTCCCTTTCTTCTGTTTTTCAAGAAGTTTGCGTTTTCGGGTAATGTCACCGCCGTAACATTTTGCGGTAACATCTTTACGAACAGCTTTAACAGTTTCTCTGGCAATGATTTTGGCTCCGATGGCAGCCTGTATAGCAATGTCAAATTGTTGTCTGGGAATGAGTTCCTTGAGCTTTTCACAGATCTTCCGTCCGAAGTCATAGGCATTTCCTCTGTGAATCAGGGCAGAAAGAGCGTCTACAATTTCTCCGTTGAGCAGGATATCGAGTTTGACCAGGTCGGCTTTGCGGTATCCTATCTGGTAATAATCAAATGAGGCATATCCTTTAGAAATGCTTTTGAGGCGGTCGTAAAAATCAAATACAATTTCGGCAAGAGGCATATCAAAAGAGACCTCCACCCTGTCGGTGGTCAAAAACACCTGGTTTCTTAAAACCCCTCTTTTGTCTATACAAAGTTTGATCACTGTACCCAAATAATCAGCATTGGTAATGATCTGGGCCTTAATATAAGGTTCTTCAATGATATCAATAGAAGTGGCCTCCGGAAGACCGGAGGGATTGTGTACGTCAATTTCCTCTCCTTTGGTGGTAATCACTTTATAGGAAACGTTAGGTACCGTGGTAATGACATCCATGTCAAACTCCCGGTCGAGCCGTTCCTGAATAATTTCCATGTGCAAGAGTCCCAGAAATCCACACCGGAATCCGAAACCCAGAGCCGCAGATGACTCGGGAACAAAGGTCAGGGATGCATCATTAAGCTGCAATTTTTCTATAGAAGCCCGGAGTTCTTCATATTCATCGGCCTCTACCGGATATATCCCGGCAAAGAGCATGGGTTTTACCTCTTCAAAACCTTCGATGGCTTTATCACAGGAACCTTCCACATGGGTAATAGTATCTCCCACTTTCACTTCCCGGGCGGCTTTAATCCCTGAAATAATGTAACCCACATCACCGGTTTCAAGTCGTTTTCTGGGAATCATTTTCAGTCCTAACACACCAATCTCATCGGCGTTATATTCTTTCTGCGTATTATAAAATTTAACAAAATCACCGGTTGCAATGCTTCCATTCACAATTTTAAAATAAGCAATAATTCCGCGGAAGGAATTGAAGACCGAGTCAAAAATAAGCGCTTGCAGGGGAGCCGCAGGATTTCCTACAGGAGCAGGCACTTTTTCAACAATGGCTTCGAGAATAGCATCCACTCCGACCCCGGTTTTGGCACTGACCTCCATGATGTCTTCACGGGGACAACCAATCAGATCAACAATCTGGTCTTTTACCGTATCGGGCATTGCACTGGGCATATCCATTTTGTTGAGTACCGGAATAATGGTCAGATCACATTCAATGGCTTTATACAAATTGGAGATGGTCTGGGCCTGAATACCCTGGGTTGCATCCACTACCAGAAGAGCTCCTTCACAGGCGGCAATAGCCCGGGAAACCTCATAGGAAAAATCAACATGGCCCGGAGTATCAATCAGATTGAGCGTATAAGATTCCCCTTTATGCTCGTATATCATCTGAATGGCATGACTTTTAATGGTGATTCCCCTCTCCCGCTCCAGATCCATATCATCCAATACCTGATCCTGAAAATCTCTGTCGCTAATGGTATGGGTTGTCTGTATCAGGCGGTCAGCCAGTGTGCTTTTCCCGTGATCAATGTGCGCAATAATGCAAAAGTTGCGGATACGATTCATGCAAATGACATGTATTACTTATTTTGGATTGCAAATATACACGATATTTGATAACCTGCGAGGTTACTGATGAATCGTTTTTATTGTTCCGTGGGTAGTAATTAGCGTAAATATCCAATATATTTGCAAAGGGGGGTCGTTATTTTCTTGATGATTCAGAAAATTGACGAAAACTATTCACTAAAAACAACCATAACAAAACTAAAATTTACCAGATGAAAGCTAAACTATTGACCGGGATGCTGGTCGCGGCGTGTTTTCTGCCGGCATGTCAACGATCAGGCGTTGTAAAAGAGTCTGACGGAATCACACTCTCTCTGAAAGATTCACCCGTAAAGAAAGTTCGACTACAGGTGATTTCTCCTGAGATCATCAGGGTTTCTGCTACCGCACAGGAAACCTTCAGCACAGCTAAAAGTCTTTCTGTAGTGGATAACGGTGCCATCTTCAATGACTGGACATTCTCAGCATCCGGAGATACCGCGGTCGTCGCCACTTCTGTTGTGAAAGCCTATGTCAGTCAGACTACCGGAGAGGTCTGGTTCACGGATTCCGAAGGAAATACCCTGTTAAAAGAAAATCAGGGAGGAGGAAAAACCCTTGAACCCATGTCTGTGGACGGAGTCAACGGATACACTCTTCGTCAGTTATTTGAGTCCCCGGATGATGAAGCTTTTTACGGACTGGGACAACATCAGGTGAACGACATGAACTATAAGGGAAAGAACGAAACGCTTTTCCAGTACAACACGAAAGTTTCCATTCCTTTTCTGGTTTCCAATAAAAACTACGGATTGCTCTGGGATAATTATTCTGTGACTAAATTCGGAGATATCCGCGATTATATGCCTCTCTCCGAAATAAATTTATATGGCACGGACAGCGTGGCCGGAGGATTGACCGCCACCTATTGCCTGAACGGAGATCCTAAAAATATTTTCATCCAGAGACAGGAATCCAATATTGACTATGAAAATCTGGAAACCATTAAAAACTTTCCGGAAGGATATAATTTTAATAGAGGACTCATTACCTGGGAAGGCGATATGGAAGCCAAAGAAAGCGGGATTCACCGTTTTCAGCTGTATTATGCCGGATATACAAAAATATGGATAGATGGTCAATTGTTGGCGGACAAATGGAGAACCGCATGGAATCCTTCATATGAAAGATTTAACATCCATATGGAGCCGGGACAGAAACATCATATTAAACTGGAATGGTTCCCGGATGGAGGGGTTTCTTATGTGGGTCTCAAATTACTAACCCCCGTTGATCCTTCAGAACAAAATAAACTTTCTCTCTATTCTGAAATGGGAGATCAGATAGATTATTATTTCATCTATGGAGAAGACATGGATGAAGTGATCAAAGGTTACCGGAATATTACAGGAAAAGCACAGGTGATGCCCAAATGGGCTATGGGATTCTGGCAAAGCCGGGAACGCTATAAAACTCAGGACGAGTTGGTGAGTACCCTGAAAGAGTTCAGAAAAAGAAATATCCCGATTGACAACATCGTACTGGATTGGTCGTATTGGGCTGAAGATCAATGGGGAAGTCACGAATTTGAAGCCAGCCGGTTCCCGGATGCCAAAGCTATGGTAGACGAAGTTCACAATGCCAATGCACATATCATGATTTCAGTCTGGCCGAAATTTTATATCAATACCGAACATTACAAAGAGTTTGATGAAAAAGGATGGATGTACAAACAAGCCGTCAACGACAGTATAAGAGACTGGATCGGAAAAGGATATATAGGTTCTTTTTATGATGCTTACAATGCCGATGCCCGGAAACTTTTCTGGAAACAAATGGAGGAACACCTGCTGCCTGCAGGTTTTGATGCCTGGTGGATGGATGCTTCCGAACCGGATATTCAGTCTAACTCATCCTTAAATTATCGTAAAGCTTTGGTTAATCCTACGGCACTTGGCCCTTCTACAAAATATTTCAATGCTTATGCCTTGGTGAATGCACAGGCAATTTATGAAGGACAAAAGGCCGTATTGCCCGACCAGAGGGTATTTTTACTGACCCGTTCGGGATTTACCGGAATGCAACGCTACGGAGCAGCCACCTGGAGCGGAGACATCGGAACCTGTTGGGAGGATTTCAGATCGCAGATTTCAGCCGGACTGAATTATTCAATTGCCGGAAATCCTTACTGGACTATGGACATCGGGGGATTCTCGGTACAAAAACGATTTGAAAGAGCCAAAGAAGGATCGGAAGACCTGAATGAATGGAGAGAGCTCAATGCCCGCTGGACCCAGTTTGGAGCTTTTGCTCCTCTCTTCCGGGCACATGGACAATACCCTTACCGGGAAGTTTTCAATATAGCTCCGGAATCGCATCCT
>JAQVSH010000181.1 GCA_028700615.1 Bacteroidales bacterium | reverse complement strand
ACCAGAAAAAGAAAGGGCATTGCTTAATCTGGAACCCGTTTGCATAAATTCTTTCCAATGCTTTTCTTTATATTCATGAACCATAGGAAATCTTTCATCATTATTGAAATAAATCCCCAGCTCTTTGCCGTCATAACGAGGTCCCCAGGCACGGTGCGTTTCCTCATTCCAGAAAGACGGGTACAAATCGGAGTTATCCCCGTTGGCACCAGATGTTCCATATTCTGTTTGTCTTCCTTTATAAGGATCTCCGAAATTTTCGATACTGGCACTTCCTGAATAGGATACCCCGATACCTTTCTGAGCAGATCCCTTTTTGGTGGTAATGATGATCAAACCATTGGAAGCACGTGAACCATAAAGAGCTGTAGCAGCTGCTCCTTTCATTACGTTCATGCTTTCAATATCTGCAGGGTTAATGGTTGTCAAAGCACTGCTGGTAGCAGGCATACCATCCACTACGTACATCGGTTCAGCTTCACCGGTAACCCTCGTATTACCACGGATGATTACACTGGATTTACTACTGCCGACGCCACTACCATAGACATCAATACTAACCCCGGCAATTTTACCCTGTAAAGAGTTAATAATGTTAACGTCACTGGTTTGTCCCAGCTCATCTCCTTTCACCTCAGTAGCAGAATAACTCAGAGATTTAGCCTGACGTTTCATACCCAAAGCGGTAACCACCACTTCTTCCATGCGGATTACACTTTCTTCAAGTTTAACGTTGAGAACGGCCTGAGTTCCCACGGGAATTTCCTGAGTGACATAACCGATAAAAGAAAATTGGATTACAGAAGATGCATCAGGTACACGAACTGAATACTTTCCATCAATATCAGTGGTAACACCAATGGTAGTACCTTTGACCAGGACATTCGCCCCGGGAATTCCTAATCCCGAAGCATCTGTAACAACTCCGGTCAATGTTTTTTGCTGAATCTCTGAAGCTACGGGTAAATCATTCGCCCGCACCCCCATCGTCCCAAGCCAGGTTGTTGCGCAAAGAAGCAGCATGCACAACATGGGCCTTTTCCAGCCTTTTCTTGAAAGGCAAATCGATGACTTTGATTTCATGTTTGTTGGTTAGGTTAGTTGAAAAATAAATAAATAGTTATTACAGAATAGGACATATATCATTTTTTAGGTAAACAATAATTCAAATCTATTAATCGTTTAATTTATAATACAAAAAAATTAATAACTGTCATTAATCGTTTAACCCATTTTTTAAAAAAATACGCCTCATGAAATTGATGCGTTTACAGAATGCAGAACCTGCAAAATTTGTATCCAAAAAGGTAATTATTTGTTATTTTTTCACCTTTTAGGACGAGCTAAGTTAAAAAAAAATAACAAATAAACGCAGGGTCTTAAAAAATATTAATCAAAGCTAATAAATATTTAAAAAAAAGAAATAGAAGTTTCTTATAAAAAGAAGACGCTAAAAAACCTGAACTCATGTGATTTTAACATTGTTTATGCTTTGTTTCAACGCATTAACATAGTATCGAGATATATTTGTATCAGTAAAAGACATGATTGATAAGGTTAGTTCGTTAACGGTTGGTTAGGCAAAGAAGGGCGCAGTGATGCGCCCTTCTTCGTTGTTTTCAGATTTAAAATTTTGCCAGCCTCATGATAAATTATTTAGCAATCGGCTTGAAAATTATTTCCGTCCGGAGTCTTGCAAATCTTAATTGTATTGAAGACTTTTGCTCGTACATAATTCTCGCATATAATTAAAGGTATATGTACTATAAAGATAAAAATCAATTTTACGTTGCAGTAGACTGCGTTATTTTCGGATATGAAAATGATCAGTTAAAATTATTACTGTACAAAAGAGACTTTGAGCCTGAAAAGGGGAAATGGTCTCTTATGGGAGGATTCCTGAACGAGAATGAAGATCTTGATACCGCTGCATACCGGGTTCTGGCGAGAATTACAGGCTTGAGAAATATATATATGGAACAGCTTTACGCCTTTTCGGAAGTTCATCGCGATCCTGCGGCAAGGGTGTTGAGTGTAGGCTATTTTTCTCTGGTGAATATTCAGGAGTACGATGCTAATCTTTTGAAGAAGCACGGCAATGAATGGTTTACCATCGAAGAACTTCCTTTTCTGATCTTCGATCACCGGGAAATTGTGAGCAAAGCTTTGAAAAAACTTAAAATCAGAGCAAAAAACCAACCCATTGGATTCGAGTTACTGCCTGAAAATTTTACCATAACCCAGTTAAGAAGCCTTTACGAAGCCATCTATCAATGCGAACTGGACCCTGCTAATTTCAGACGTAAAATATTAGATATGCATCTTCTGGACAGACTCCCTATTAAAGACAAGAACAATTCAAGAAAAGGGGCTTATTTGTATTCTTTCAACCGGGAGAAATACGAAAAATTTACAGCCAACGGTTTTTCCTTCGACCTCTAAAACAGGAAAAAACTATAACGGGTAATTTTCAAAGGCAAAGAGCACGGTGGACAAATATCTTTCTCCGTTATCCGGAAGCAGTGCCACAATTGTTTTCCCCCTGTTTTCTTTTCTTTGTGCCAACTGAACCGCTCCGCACAGCGCGGCTCCGGAAGAAAATCCCACCAGCGCGCCTTCATAGCGGGCCGCTTCGCGGCTTGCCATAATAGACTCGTCTCCTGACACCTGAAGGATTTCATCCACCACCGAACGATTAAAATTTGCAGGAACGAAATTGGCTCCGATACCCTGTATTTTGTGTAAACCGGGTTTCCCGCCCGAAAGTACGGGAGATTCTGCAGGTTCTACCGCCACAATTTGAACCGAAGGATTTTTCTCTTTCAGAAAAGCCCCCACCCCGCATAGAGTTCCTCCGGTACCCACACCGGCGACAAAAATATCCACATGGCCGTCTGTATCATTCCAAATTTCGAGGGCAGTGGTTTTTTTGTGCATTTCAGGGTTTGAAGGATTTTCAAACTGTTGCGGAATGAAAGATCCCGGTATGGAACGATGTAACTCCCATGCTCTGGCAATGGACCCGTTCATTCCTTCATTTCCGGGAGTCAAAACCAGTTCGGCACCATATGCCTTGATTAGATTACGGCGTTCCAGACTCATGGTTTCCGGCATGGTCAGAATCAGATGATATCCTTTGGCGGCCGAAACCAGAGCCAGTCCGACCCCGGTATTTCCGCTGGTAGGTTCAATCAGGGTGGCTCCGGGTTGGATCACCCCCCTTCTTTCAGCATCTTCTATCATGGCCAACGCAATCCTGTCTTTTACGCTGCCTCCGGGATTTAAAAACTCCATTTTGGCAAGAATTGGGGTATTAAGCCCTTTTGCTGCACTGTATTTCGAAAAAGCCACCAACGGCGTGTTTCCGATAAGTTCCAGCATTCCATCAGCAATCTTCTTCATAATCCAGAGTATAAAACAATCTTTACAAAGATAGACAGATTCGCTTTACGATCGGCTTTGTAAAATAAAAAACATGATTCCATGTGAATTGATCCTCATGCGTTTTGGCATATGAAAAGAACTCGGTAATTTTGTCCGAAAGACCTTTCCGGGATTTATCCGCTTATGGACCGAAACTTACCACATCTTGAAGTCATCGGATTTGATGCAGATGATACCCTCTGGGAAAATCTCCCCTATTTTCTTGAGGTTGAACAGCAATTTTCCAACCTCATGAAAGAAGTTGAACCCGACAGAGATTTCTCCAAAGCGCTTTATCAGACTGAATTGCAAAACATGGCGCTATACGGATATGGAGTGAAGGCTTTCACACTCTCCCTGATTGAAACGGCTGCTAAATATTGCGGAGGATCTCTTTCTTCGGATATCATCGAAAGAATCATCAGTATGGGAAAGGGATTACTCAGACATCCCGTAGTTCTTTTGAAAGATGTAGAAACCGTTCTTCATTCACTACAGGGAAGATACCGCTGTGTTTTAATTACCAAAGGGGATTTGATGGATCAGGAAAGAAAACTGAAAGAATCGGGGCTGCAACCTCTGTTTCACCATATTGAAATATTAAGCAATAAAAGAACCGATGATTATCTAAGAATGATCCATCGGCTGGAAATACATCCGGATTCTTTCATGATGGTTGGAGACTCCATTAAATCGGATATTCTGCCAGCACTGGAAATAGGGAGTCAGGCGGTTCATATTCCTTTTCATACCACCTGGCAATATGAAATCCCCGAGCGGGAGTTTTCTGATCTGTCCTTTCACCGCATCGAAAGACTCGGTCAACTGCTGGACCTTCTAAAGTAGATTCTTTTTGATTAAACCTTTTCAAACAAAAAAAATGACTGATTTTACCCCGGAAGATCTCAAACAAATGGAGGCAAAAGGCATCCATCCCGATACACTGGATGAGCAACTCAGATATTTTCGTGAAGGATTTCCATACCTGCCTGTTGAAAGAGCAGCAACCCCCGGAGACGGGATTCTCAGGTTCTCCGAAAATGAAGCCAGTCAAAGAGCCAAAGCATTTAATCTCAAAAAGAAAAACCTCACCCTGCTTAAATTTGTTCCCGCATCGGGAGCTGCCTCCAGAATGTTTAAAAATTTATTTGAATTTATCCAGGAGGATAAGCAATCCCCTGCTGCACTGGAGGTATTAAACCATCTCGATGAATTTGCTTTTGCTAAAGAGTTAAAGAAAAAACTCAGGGAAACCGGAATCTCATTACAGGATCATCAGGGAATCATCCGTACCCTGCTGGG
>JAQVSH010000180.1 GCA_028700615.1 Bacteroidales bacterium | reverse complement strand
CGAAGCTCCTGAGCATAGAAAACGAGAGCTGTTCGACGATGTTAGGCAGTGCGCAGCACTGACTATAAAGAGGAGTGTTCTCGTTTTCTGCGAACGGAGCGAGTTGAGCCGCCCCGAAGCGTAAATCTGCTGCCTGATGCCTTCGGATGAATCAAAACGTAAATTCTTCTGGCTGATCCTTCCGGATGAAACTTCACAAAATCCTGATCTCTTCGGATAATCATGCCTCCGGATGACCTGAAGCATTCCTTGAGGTGTAAGTTGCTGCCTTATGCTTTCCGGTGAGACTAGAGATTGAGCAATGCCAGTACCCCCCCGTGGGTGAAGTAGTTTACCAGCCATACTCCCGCTATGAAGGTAACCAGACCGCAGGCAATGGCAATCCAGATGTCTGAAGTTTTTACTCCTTCTCTTTCTTCTCCTTCCTGAAAAGTATCGGGGTTTTCAGACTTCCTGGGCTTTTCAGGCTTTTTGGTTTTCTGAACCGCAGGTTTGACAGCTTTCGCGGGAAATGCCTGTAACATATCGGGTGTTTTGATGGGCTGAAGCCCGTATCCCTCAGGGTTTACATTGAACTCCATAGCCTGCGTGAAACAGATCATTTTCCCTGCAGATAAACGGAATGTCCCGAATTCTTCCAGCGTGTATTTTCCCAATGCGGTTTCCTGAATGATTTTATCGGTAAAAAGGCGGATTTCCTTTTCGCTTTCGGTTTCGGAAAGAGATATTCTCCGGGTTAGATATTTTTTCAGAAATCCGTCATCTGTCTTTCGGTCTTCCTGAAAGTCAATCTCTGCTCCCGGAGGCAGAAAATAACCAAAACTTGCTTTGTGGGCCGCAACCAGCCTTACAGTAAAAGTACCTAACCCCGGGATCAAAAGCGTTTTCCTGAGCATGAGGATTTCTTTAACATACGGGAGTATTTTCACAGGCAGGAAGTTATAAAGCGTATGTTGCAAAAATAGTAGATTGTATCTTTTGTTAAAGCAAAAATCAAAAAAATCATGTAGGTTTGTATAAGAGACGCCTTTGATA
Source organism: Bacteroidales bacterium (assembly GCA_028700615.1). Classification (GTDB taxonomy): domain Bacteria; phylum Bacteroidota; class Bacteroidia; order Bacteroidales; family UBA4181; genus JAQVSH01. The sequence continues at coordinate 3,691 of JAQVSH010000180.1, read as the reverse complement.
TAGGGTTTTTTTTAGTGTTTTACACCAGATTTTTTATTTATGCTACAAAAAGTTTTAGTAACAGGAGGAGCGGGGTATATCGGTTCGCATACTGTGGTTGAATTGATTCAGGAAAATTATGATCCCGTCATTATTGATAATCTGTCCAATTCTTCCATAGAGGCAATTGATGGGATCGAAATGATTACCGGGACCCGTCCGCAGTTTGAGCAATTTGACCTGCAGGATAAATCCAGTCTTGAAAACTTTTTTGAACGCAATATGGATATTGCCGCCGTCATTCATTTTGCTGCCTATAAGGCTGTGGGTGAATCGGTGAACAAGCCGGAAATGTATTACCGCAATAACCTGGTTTCTTTGTTAAACCTGTTGGAATGTATGCACCGGTTCCGGATTCCCAATCTGGTTTTTTCTTCTTCATGTACTGTCTACGGTCAACCTGATCAATTGCCGGTTAGAGAAGATTCTCCGATTAAAAAGGCAAATTCTCCTTATGGCAATACCAAACAGATTTGTGAAGAAATCATTCAGGATTCTATTGCTGCTCATCAAGGGATCTCCGGGATAGCACTCCGTTATTTTAATCCGGTAGGGGCACATCCTTCTGCATTGATCGGAGAACTTCCAAGGGGTATTCCCAATAACTTACTGCCTTTTATTACTCAGACCGGACTTGGATTGCGTAAATCCCTCAAAGTGTTCGGAGGGGATTATAATACACCGGACGGATCCTGCATCCGCGATTATCTTCATGTGGTGGATCTGGCCAAGGCTCATGTGGTTGCCATTCGCCGTCTGCTGGAGAAAAAGAACAAGTCTCCTTTTGAAGTTTTCAATTTGGGGACCGGAAACGGAGTCTCCGTTCTGGAGATGGTCCGTATGTTTGAAAAAATCACAGGGAAACCTCTTTCTCATGAAGTGGTTGCCCGCCGCAGCGGGGATGTAGAAAAAATCTGGGCTGATCCTTCTTTTGCCAATCATGAATTGGGTTGGAAGGCCGAAATTCAGTTGGAAGAAATGGTTGCTTCTGCCTGGAAATGGGAACAATATTATGCTAAAAAACACCCTGATCGGGAATAATTTTTTTCGCATGCCTGATAAAAATGATTATTGTGTAATTATGGCCGGAGGGATCGGGAGCCGTTTCTGGCCTCTGAGTAAAGCCTCCCGCCCAAAACAGTTTCTGGACATTCTTGGAGTTGGGAAAAGTCTTTTGCGTCAGACTTATGAGAGATATACAAAGATTATATTTCCGGAAAATATTCTGGTTGTTACTTCCGGAGAATATGTCTCCCTGGTGAAGGATCAGATACCCGAGCTTTCTCCTCAGCAGATTCTTTCCGAACCGGAAAGGAGAAACACGGCTCCGTGTATTGCTTATGCGGCTTACAGGGTTCGGGCTATGAACCCGGATGCCCGTCTGGTGGTTGCTCCTTCTGATCATTTGATTACTAAAGAAAGAGAATTTGAGGAGGTGATCAGATCAGGGCTTAAGTTTGTCGGAAGTCAGGATGCTTTGCTCACGATCGGGATTAAACCTCATTATCCCGAGACAGGTTATGGTTATATCCAGTCTCTTTATTCACCCGGTGCCAAGGAGTTTTCTTCCAATTTTTGCAGGGTAAAAACCTTTACAGAGAAACCCAATCTGGAGGTAGCTGAGGCTTTTCTGGAAAGTGGTGATTTTTTCTGGAATTCCGGAATTTTTCTTTGGTCGGTGTCTTCGGTGATCATGGCTTTTGAACTTTATGCGCCTTCCATTCATGATTTGTTTCAGGAAGGATTGCCGTTTTATAATACCTCTGAAGAGAAGCCTTTTATAGAATCTCTTTACCCTTTGTGTAAAAGCATTTCTATTGACTATGCGATTATGGAAAAGGCTGAAAATGTTTATATGCAGGTTGCCGATTTTGGATGGTCCGATCTGGGCACCTGGGGATCTCTTTACAGCCATCTTCCTTTGGATAAAGACGGAAATGCCTTGCTTAACCCCCGGACTTTCTCCTATGACAATAAAAATTGCCTGATTGCTGTCCCTGAGGATAAAATTGCCGTGATAGAAGGATTGAATGATTATATCGTTGCCGTTTCCGACAATGCGGTATTGATTTGCAGGCGATCTGAGGAGCAAAGGATTAAAGATTTTCTGCGTGAGGTTAAAATCAAACTTGGAGAAAATAACCTGTAACCGTTTCGGGATGGGTAAGCCGGTTAAGTGCGCCGTATTGACTTTTTTTTGCTGTTTTTTATGCTGTTCTTCCGGATGGTCTCAATATACCCTGACGGGGCAGTTACCTGCTTCTACAAGGTGGTCTCAGATAAACACTCCTTATTTTCATCTTATCTTCCCGGCGGATTATGCTCTGGAAGCACAGCGTTCGGCTGCTCTTCTTGATGAGGTTTATAGCAAAGTTCCTTTGTCATTAGGAAGAAAACCTTCAGTTCCAGTTCCGGTCTTGCTCAATAACCAGAGTGTGACGGCCAACGGGATTACATTCCGTGCGCCTGAAAGGATAGAAATGTTTACCAGGCCTTCTCAGGATAAATATCCCCAGGATTGGATGGAACAATTGATCTTACATGAATTTCGCCATGTGGTTCAGATGGATCAACTGGATGCGGGATTTATAAAACCTGCGAAATGGTTGTTTGGAGAACAGGCTGTCGGGCTGGCGGGAATATTGTTGCCTTCCTGGTTTCTGGAGGGGGATGCCACCGTAATGGAAACGGCTGCAAGCCATGCCGGTCGGGGAAGAAATCCTTCCTTTTGGATGGATTTGAAGGCTTCCCTGGTGACCCGGGACGCTCCGCTTTCTTATGATGGAATCCGTTACGGATCTTATCAACAGTATTATCCGAATGAATATACTACCGGTTATTGGATGGTTTCTTCCCTTCGCCGGCGATTCGGTACAGATGTTTTTAGAAAGATTCTTTATGAAACTCCCCGAAAGGTTTCATTGGATCCCTTTTCTGCCGGGATGAAAAAATTTACAGGTTTCAGTACCCGAAAGTTTTACCGGTCTTGGATGGATTCGCTTCAAACGGAATGGCGGCAGGAGAACCTCAGGGTTTTATCTGATATCACTCCGGTGAAGAAAATAAATATACGCAGGACAGAGGTCTATACTTCCTATCGGCATCCCCAATGGGTCAATGATTCCATCCTTTTGGCCGAAAAAACGGGGATGGATCAGGTTCGGGAATTTGTGTCTCTGGGTCTGGATGGATCGGAAGAGGTCATCTATTGTCCCGGCAATATTACCGATGGCAATATCTCCTTCTCAAATGGAGTTTTATCCTGGGCTCAGCAGATTCCAGATCCCCGTTGGGGAAAACGATCATCTTCCGGGTTAAGATTTCTGGATCTGTCTTCCGGAAAGCTTCGGAAGGGCGATGCTAAAACTGCTTTTGATTCTCCGGCATTTTCACCTGACGGGAAACTGATGGCTGTCATCGCATCGGATGCTCAGCATCAATATTCGCTGGTGTTATTCTCCGGTGATTCGGTGCTACGAAGGTTTTCTTTTGCTGTGCCTTATACGATTCAATTTCCTTCCTGGAGCAGGGATGGCCATTCGTTGGTGTATACGGTAGATGGCCCGGAAGGACGTACTCTTGAAAGAATAGATGCTGTCACCGGTGAGAGGGAGTGTCTTTTCGGACCTTCTTTTCTGAACCTGCAACATCC
>JAQVSH010000179.1 GCA_028700615.1 Bacteroidales bacterium | reverse complement strand
AAAAGATGGGGATTCCAGTAGATGATACAGAAAAAGATGATTTACGCATACCTGATAATGCGGCTGATAAACTTAAAAAATACAAGGACGACATTATATATAAACATGAAGATTCAGGAGCATCGGCAACGGCAGAACTGCACAAGGCAGTTAAAAGTTCAGTATCTGAGACTGTTGATGAAAAGAGTTTGTTCCGTTCTCTTCGCAAACAGATTTTCATTAATAAAACAGGAAAGTTGGCCAGGATTAATCGGGCATTCCTCAAAGATATTCCAACCCTGATACGAATAAGCATAGGTCCTCCTGATAAAGAATGGGATTCAATAGGTACTGTATTTCCTGAAGAAAAACTTCCTGAAGATCAAAACGAATGGTGCCTTACAGTTGTTCTTTCGGAACCAAACCATCTTAAAGAGGCACTTAGGGAAACAATCAGGCTCCCGAAAACAGGATGCAGCGATGTATGCGAGTTTCGCATTGAGCTGAAAAAAAATGAGCCTTTTGAAGGCAGAATTATTATATTACATCGGGGTCGCGTGCTACAGACTGCAGTTTTAAAGGGTCGTGTTGTCAGCGAAGAAAGCGAAATACGCAATGATGATAAAATATCTTTTATTGATCTGGTACATGTACGCTCCAATATAAGTGATCTCGAGGGTCGTTATCAATTTGATCTTGCTTTTGTTTTAAATCACACAACGAACGGATGTCCACGCTTAACTGGAATCTCTGATAAACATGCGTGGATATCAGATCTTTCTGAATCTGAAAAAATTATTGACAGGATTAATGAAAAATTGACAAAGGTGGCGGATTCAGAAAAAGACTATCGTGGCGGATTGGATAATGAAGCAAATGTTAAGCTTTTAATTGAACTTGCCAGGATTGGACATGAACTATACGGATCTATTGTGCTGACTCAGATTATGGATGCAGCGAACCAATCTGATTTTACAAAACTGGAATACATTCAAATCGTAAGTACCCAAATTGACGCATTAGCCCCCCTGGAGTTTATATACACGGCTCCGTCTCCAGATATCAAAAAGGCATCACTTTGTCCCCAAATAAAAACTATACTTAAGGGAAAGGATATTAACATTCGAAAAATCAGGATTGGGGAACTTATAAATAATACTTGCCAGCGGGTAGACAAAGAAGGAGTAAAATGTATATACCGGACGAAAGATTACGTTTGCCCGATGAGTTTTTGGGGTCTCAGCAAAGTAATTGAGCGACATATGGTGACCCCGGCACTAAAATCAAAAGGTTTTGATTTCTACCTTCAATCTGAAAAAACTACATCCCGGGAAAAGTTAGACATCTCGGGCACTGCAATCATAGCTGCAAGTAAAGAGGTAAAAACTGATATGCGTAACCTTGTGCTTTCTGTTTGTGCTGAAAGTTTAGGTTATAGCCCAATAGAGGTGACGGATTGGGATGACTGGGTTCATGCGATTGAAGTGAACAATCCAAATGTTCTGATTGCCTTACCTCATACTGAAGGAAATGGGGAAAATACAACACTGGAGATTAATGGTAAGACCCTTGCAAGTAGTGACGTTACTCTTGGCCATGTTCATAAGGCAGGTGAAAAAAATTATCCGCTTGTGGCACTTCTTGGCTGCGATACAGCTGGTAGTGCATTAGATTACGGAGGACATGTAAAATGGTTTAGAATATATGAGGCGGCAATTGTAATCAGCACGATCGCCAAGGTTTTTGGAGATCATGCCGCATTGGTTGCTGCACAACTTATTAATGGACTTACCCGGGAAAAAAACAGCCCTAAATGTCTTGGAGAGATTATCCGGGAAATCAAACGAGATACAATAGTGCAAGGTCCTCTGATGGCTTTGTGTGTTGTTGCTTTTGGAGATGCAGATTGGAAAATAAACTGAAAAATAAATACTATGTCGAAAAAATTCTTTCGTATTGAAATGCTTCCAGCATATCAGGGTGATGCACTCTGGATTGAGTATGGAACAACTGACAATACCCGGCGTATACTCATTGACGGGGGACCTGTTAAAACATATGCAGCAATCGAAGCTAAATTAAATAATATGCCTGATGGCGATAAAGGTATTGAACTCATCGTAATCACCCATGTTGACACAGACCACATTGAGGGTTTAATCCGGCTTTTTGCTGAAAAACGAAATAAGTGGAACTTTAATCCCACGGATATCTGGTTCAATGGCTGGCGTCATATAAAAGAGTCACAAATACTTGGAGGCAGGGAAGGAGATTTCTTAAGCGCCCTAATCGAGCGACGGGCACCTGACGAATGGAATAAAGCATTTGATAAAAAGGCTGTCATTGTTGAACCAGATAAACCGCTTAAACCTAAAAAACTTAAGGATGAAATGAAGCTTACATTGCTCTCGCCCAACGCTCAAAAACTTAACGAACTGGCAGCTAAATGGGAAACTGACGTTAAGAAACATGAATTGAATGCCGGCGACCTTGAAAAAGCATGGGAACAGCTTATTGAAATGAAGAAATACAAAGTTGTTGAAGGAGTTCTCGGGGGTACAGACGATCTTACGGAAAAAGTTACCAGCCAGTTTAAAACTGATCAATCGACGGCGAATGGGACGAGCATCGCATTTCATGCAAAATTCGGGGGAAAAAGTTGCTTGTTCCTTGCGGATGCCCATTCCGATCTGGTCTGTGAATCAATCAGGAAACTCATTCCCGATGGTGAAAAACGACTAAAAGTTGATGCAGTTAAAGTTCCCCATCATGGAAGCAAACATAATATCACCAACGAGATAATGAAATTAATTGATGCTAAACATTATCTGATAAGTACCAATGGCTCATTTCACAAACACCCTGATAAATCGGCAATTGAAACAATAATAAATGGATATGACGGAGTACCCGAATTTTGGTTTAATTATAAAACCAAATATACCTCCCCATGGGCTCAAGCTTCCTCTAATGGTGCAAAAAAGTTTATAACTCATTATCCAAAAACTGATGATGGAGGCATTATAATAGAACTTTAAAAACTCTTAATACTATTGACCCATTATTCAGCAGGTTTATAGAAGCATAAATTTTAAATAATTACTGTATCAGAGAGCTTCTCTCGGGGAGAGATATGGTAAATCCGAACATGATACTTTTTAGGAGGTTTTATTCTATTCCACCTGTCTATTAATTCAATAGCTTCTTTTAGTTGAGGATTATTATTCATTGTCCACGGCAGCCCGTACTGGTTATTCTTATCAGTTTTTTTTGCTTCCATTGTTACCCTTCTGATAATTATGAATTGTTCAATAGTATAAGAAATATACAAAAAATGAACGATAAACAAAAATTCATGATCAGACTTTTGAGGGTAATTCCCTGATGTTAATATTATGTGTTCAAAACATTCAGATAGTGGTCATCAAGGAGTTCATTTTTATGAAGGGTTTAAAATTGGTTCTGCCGTTTTGGCTGATTCATTTGATTTACATGGTCTAAAATATCCTGTTAATTAATTCAAGGGTTTTTTCTACCAGCTCCTGACCGCCTTCGGGACCGATTAGAGTACTTGCGGGCTCTGCGCCGTATGAACCGCCTAAGGTTGACCGGTATGAAGGCAGATAACCGTATGTGCCGTTGGAAAGCTGTATTAAAAAAGTTTGTGTTGCAGGACTTCTGGCCTTCATTCTCATTCCATAGTCGAGGTATAACTCAAAAGGATTTGTTGCCATTACAATGTCTCCTATTCTCAAAACATTTATCTCGACAGGCATCCGGGGCTGTACCTTTTCCAGTTCGTATCTCTCCTTAACGCTCTGGCCTCTGGCAAGCCTCCGGTATGTATTGGTTATATTGCTGTACCACCTTGGTTGTTTCTTCATTTCAGGATTTTCTTCTATCTCCTTTATAAGCCGGCTGTACTTCTCTTCCCACTCTTTTGATTCATTAACTGCTTTATTTACATCATCGATACTGATTAGTCTTCGTGATAACTCCACAACTTCTCTTTGATAGTTAATTACCGGACTCCAGTCAATATTCTCTTTCATAGAGGGCAATACATTGGTTACGGCATCTGCTATACGGATAGCGATTTGTTGTCTTCTGCCCATTTTCCCTCTTCCAATCTGCGAATTCTCAGTGCCCGTTAACTTCTGCATCCTGTATTCTGCCGCACCCCCTACCATTAAGTGTGGTGACTGGTCACCTGCTGCACTACACTGAGGAAGTATAAACAATCCGTCTCCCAGTCTTTTACGAAGTTCCAGCCTGGTGTCATGCCAAAAATCTGCGCTTATCTGATATAAACTTTCTGTAGCCTGTGACGGGCAGGCAATATTAATAACGGTACCTGTCAGGTTACCTTTTATGTCCCATGTATACAACAGGTTCACTGAATGATCTTCATACCCTTCTATATGACTAAACTCCTCTCTGTTGGTATTTCCGTACATTACCGACTTGCCTGAGTAGTCCACCTGCAAACGGTTGTGACCCACCACTGCATGCCCCAGTCCGAAGCTTATTCCGCCGGGTTGGCGATTGTTCCATGCCTCTTTAACTGCAATGGCTATTTTTCCTGACATATACTCCAGATAGGCTGAAGGCGCCATAACATCAAGTGCAATTCCATATTTTGACTTTGTATCATTTTCTATGCCACAAAGTGGGGCTGTATGCGTATGTGTGGCGTTCATTATAATCTTTCCGGTATCCAGTCCGGGTAATGTGCTTGTTAATTTATTTCT
>JAQVSH010000178.1 GCA_028700615.1 Bacteroidales bacterium | reverse complement strand
TACGACTCTCAACCCATGAGCATGGGCTGTATCCACCAGCGCTTTAAAATCTTCCGGGGTTCCAAAACGGGACGAAACGGCATAAAAACTTGAAACATGATAACCGAAAGACCCGTAATACGGATGTTCCTGTACAGCCATCAACTGAAGGGTATTGTATCCCAGTGCCGCAATCCGGGGTATAATATCCCGGCTGAACTCACGAAAAGTTCCCACCCTAAACTCCTCTGTAGCCATCCCTACATGCGCTTCATAAACAAGGGGGGCCTGTTCCCGCGGCGTAAAAGCGGAAATTTTCCATTCGTAGGGCTCAGGATCCCAGATTTGTGCACTAAAAAGGTGCGTCTTTTCATCCTGAACGGTTCTTGTCGCCCAGGCAGGGATTCGTTCTCCCTCCCCTCCTTTCCAGCGAATCAGCAACTTATATAACATGCCGTGGACCAGCTTATCCAAAGGAACCCTCAATTCCCAGTTACCGGAATTGCCAAGCCTGGTAAAGGCAAAAGACGCTACAGGTTTCCAATCAGAAAAATCTCCGATCAGAAAAATCGCGACAGCACGAGGAGCCCATTCACGGAATATCCTGTCATTCTGATCTTTATGCATTCCAAAATACCAATACCCGCATGCAAAGTCTTTCAGAGAATCTGAGCCTGAAAGCTGAAAAATGCGGGATAGGGCAAAATCTCTTCTGGCCTTTATCTGAGGAAGGTAAGGAAGCAGGTACGGATCTGCGGAAACAAAGTCAATAGGTTTATTCATAACCGTTTATTATTACCTCCTGTTCAGGAATCTTCAATACGGGAAGTTAACAAAAAAAAATCAACTCGATTTGGATTTTAAGAAACATTATATACCTTTGCAATCCACTTGAAGGAGTGAAATCAACCCTTTGAATTGACTCAGATAAATAAACAGATACAATGAAGCAGGACATACATCCCAAAAATTACAGGCTGGTAGCCTTTAAGGACATGTCGAACGAGCATACTTTTATTACCCGTTCTACTGCCGCCTCAAGAGAAACCATCACGCTGGACGGCGTTGAATATCCGTTGATAAAACTGGAAATTTCAAACACTTCGCATCCGTTTTATACAGGAAAGATGAAACTGGTGGATACCGCCGGGCGGGTTGATAAATACATGAACCGCTATAAAGCGCACTATCAAAAGAAAAATAATTGAGATGATTTGCCATAAAAAAAAGCCGGGAAATTTCCCGGCTTTTTTTATAGTTGTTATAGCATCTTTCCATCACTCATGACCAATTTACAGTCGGACATCTCTGCCAGGTGATTGTCGTGCGTCACAATGACAAAAGTTTTTCCATAGGTGTCCCGCAACGTAAAAAATAAGCGGTGCAATTCCTCCTTATTGACTGAATCCAGATTTCCGGAAGGTTCATCGGCAAAAATAACCAAAGGATCATTGATTAACGCCCGGGCCACCGCAACTCTCTGTTGCTCTCCCCCTGAAAGTTCTCCGGGTTTATGGTGTATCCTCCCGCTCAGACCAAGAAAACCGAGTAATTCCAAAGCTTTTAGCTCAGCGGTCCGTTTCGGGGTTCCGGCAATAAAAGCCGGAATACAGACATTCTCCAGCGCGGTAAACTCGGGAAAAAGATTATGAAATTGAAAAACAAATCCGATCTGACGGTTTCGGAGAGAATCCACCTCTCCGGAACGCAATCCTGAGATATCTCTTCCGTTAAGAAACACTGAACCTGAGTCCGGCTTGGTGAGCGTCCCCAAAATTTGTAAAAGAGTGGTTTTCCCGGCGCCACTGGCCCCCGTGATCGAAACAACAGACTTTGGAGGAATATGCAGATCTATCCCTTTTAAAACCTCAAGAGAGCCAAAAGATTTGTGTATATTTTCCGCACGGATCATGCCTTAGTTTCCGGAGAAACGGCCGGATCACCGGATAGTTCTGCCTTTTCTGCTACATTGGGAGAGGATGCCGGGACATCCCCAGATAGGGACTGCTCCTTGTAATAGAAATCATCCGAAGGAAAATCGACTTCCGGATCGTTCTCCTTTACCACGCTGCGATCAGCCACAGGAGCCGACTGTGAAGATTCAGCCGCAGCAGGTTCAGAGCCACCCTCAGCCGCTGAAGCTGCGGCAACAGTCGCATCAACAGTCGCATCAATATCAGGAAAATACGAAGCATCATATCCGGCATCATAAGTATCATATCCCGGAACCGGAGTACCGGGAGAAGATGCATCGACCTGAGACAGATCAGAAACGGCTCCGTCCATCGGTTCAACCATATGCTTTTGAAAAGTCTCTGTAAAATCTTGCTGCATATTTTGAACAGGCCTGGCAATACCTTCTTCCAGAGAACCCGTAAGATCCTTTTTGAGGTTCTCTACATCTTTAGTCAACTCACTGTTTGCAAATTCCTTCTTAAGATCATCCGCCGCTTTTTTAAACTCACGAACCCCTTTACCAAAGCTTCTCGCCAATTCGGGAATTTTATCGGAACCAAAAAATACCAAAACAAAAAGGAGTACAATAAAAATTTCTCCCCCACTGACAAATAAAAGCGTTTGCATTTGCATGTTTTTTCTTCTCCCGCAAAATTAGCAATTATTTATAGCATTCCATAAAGCCCCTCTCATAAAAAAGGCTGCCTTGTTGAGACAGCCTTTTAAAACGAATGGATACATCTTATGCTTTTTTATCTTTTCTGATTCTGAGCAGGTCATAAACAATAGGAGCCGCATTGAAAACAGAAGAATAAGTTCCGATCAGAATACCAATCATCATGGCAAAGGCAAAACCCCTGGTAGGTTCACCTCCCCAGATAAAGATCACTGCCAATACAAGAATGGTCGTCAGAGACGTATTAATGGTTCGTCCCAGGGTGCTGTTCATGGCGCTGTTGAAAAGCTCTTTCATGGGTCTCTTCGGATACAAGGTCCTGTATTCCCTGATACGGTCGTAAATAATCACCGTGTCATTGATGGAATACCCGATCACCGTCAGGATCGCTGCAATAAACTGCTGGTCTATTTCGAGTGAGAAAGGCATAATCTTCCACAGCAAAGAGTATAGAACAATCAGGATCAACGAGTCATGGAACAGAGAGATAATAGCCCCCAAACCAAACCTCCAGTCTTTAAACCGGATAAAAATATAGATAAAGATAAAGAACAGGGCCACGATAACGGCAATCACCGCTCCTATCTTGATATCATCGGCAATGGTAGGTCCGACTTTCTGAGAACTCAAAATACTATTGTCCCTGAACTGTTCAAAACTGATATCCGAATTGGCCAGGAAAGGTTTAGAACCTTCATAAAGGAGAGTTTCCATCTGATTATCCACTTCTTCATTGGACTGATCAATCAGATAATCTGTGGTAATCTTTACCTGTTGATCAGAGCCGAAGGTTTTCACTTCAACAGAACTTTCCGGAAATTTTTGGATAAGCGCACTCCTCAAATCAATGGTACTAACTTCTTTTCCAAAGTTAACCACATAATTACGGCCCCCTGTAAAATCAATCCCGTAATTAAAGCCCTGGGCAAAAATGGAAATAATCCCGATACCTATTACGGTAAGCGATGCTCCATAAAGCAATTTTCTGAAACCGATAAAATCATATTTAGCCTTGACCAGAATATTTTCGGTAGCAGGGATAGAGAACTTAACCGTTTTGTTGCGATCCAGCAACCAGTCATAAATCAAACGGGTAATAAAAATCGAGCAGAAAAGAGAAGTAAAAATACCTAACACCAACGTAGTGGCAAATCCCTGAATAGGACCGGAACCAAAGAGGAAAAGAATGATCCCGGTGATCAGGGTTGTCATCTGTCCGTCAATAATTGCAGAATAGGCATGCTTATATCCGTCTGCAACAGCATTCCGAAGTGCTTTGCCTGCCCTGAGTTCTTCCCTGATTCTCTCAAAAATAATCACGTTGGCATCATCGGCCATACCAATGGTAAGAACAATACCGGCAATACCAGGCAAAGTAAGCACTACGCCTACGGAAGCCATCACTCCCATCAGGAAAAGCATATTCACCATCAGGGCTATATCGGCCACAATACCGGCTGAACTATAATAGAAAACGAGATAAAGCAAAACAACAAAAAGAGCCAGAATAAAAGAAACCAACCCGGCGCTGACAGATTCCTGTCCCAATGACGGACCGACTACCTCATCCTGTACAATGCGGGCAGGCGCCGGCATCTTCCCGGATTTTAGAATATTGGCAAGGTCAGTAGCTTCATTAATGGTGAAATTTCCGGTAATCTGTGAATTTCCTCCGGTAATCTCCGAATTAACTCTCGGAGCAGAATATACACTATTATCCAGCACAATAGCAATACAACGACCCACGTTATCACGGGTCATCCTGGCCCAGATTTTCGAGCCTTCTGTATTCATAGACATCGAAACCTCAGCCTGGCTTCCGGCATTCTGCTGATAGTCTCCCCTGGCAGAAGTTACAGCAAGTCCGTCCAGCGGAGGACGACCGTCACGACCTGTTTGCTTAATGGCATGCAGTTCGAAATAAGTTTTTGAAGCATCCCCTTCGTAAGGTTTAACACTCCATAGTAATTTAAGATCACGGGGAAGCAAAGACTTCGCCTGCGGAAGTTTAAAATATTGCATCACCCTGGCGGTATCCGATGCTTTGGACATTCCGACTACAGAACCCGGCATTATCTGACGGTCTGAAGTGACGCTCGGGCTCAGCACTGCAAACAAAGGAT
>JAQVSH010000177.1 GCA_028700615.1 Bacteroidales bacterium | reverse complement strand
AACACACTAATAACCTCTCGGGGTTTGCCAGACGGCAGGGGCAGAAGCAGAAGGCCCCTAAGAGGGCCTCCCCGTTTAATAATTGAAATAAATTAAAAAAATACTCGGTTATTTGGATTTAATACAAAAAAAGAAAGATGCAGAATGGCACTTTCTTGTTTCCGAACAGGATAAAATCCGGCCTCAGTCCTATTTTAAACTGAGTCTTCTGTTTTCCTTCAATAATTCTATAGCTTCCTTCAGTCTGGCAAGTCTTGTTTCTTCTTTTTTAGCCGTTGTTATCCAAAGAATATAGTGCCGTTTATATGTTTGGGCTAAATTATTGAAATTTGTCAAAGCCGGTTCATTCCCGGCCAGCGCATTAAGAATGAAGTCCGGAGTCCCGAGGTTTTTATCATTCGCGGGTTTTGTGCTCTTCCAGTCCATTTTAGCCAGCCCGGCTTCGGTCATTCTGCCTTTTTCTATCAATGAAAGAACTATCCTTTTATTAACCTCGGACCAGTTTGAGATATTGGTCCTTGGTGTAAATTTTCTCACATACTTTTCATCGTCCACTTTCTTGATAATGCTGTCTATCCAACCAAAACAAAGAGCTTCTTCCAGCGCTTCCTTATATGTTATAGCCTCGGCATTCACTTGCTTTTTATAATAAATCATCCATATGCCCCCGCTCGTAGCATGGTTTTTTCCCAACCACTCCCGGAATGATTCCCGACTTTTAAAAAAAACAGGTTCAAGTTCTTTCATATCCTAATATGATTTCCTTTTTATCATTCTGGCAGAGATTATCAGTACATCTTTTATTGGCTTGTCCAGGCTGTCAGTTTTAACACCGGCAATACTGTCCACTACATTCATCCCTTGAACAACCTCTCCAAAAACAGTATAGTTTTGATCCAGATGGGCAGCTCCCCCTGACGTTTTATATATCTCCCGATGTGCTTCCGGAAATTTATAGTGTTTCATTGTCGCTAACTCTATTTTGGCCAATGAATCAAATTTGCCTTTAATAATATCAATGGAATCTGCCTTATTTGTTGTACCGTTGGCATCCATTGCATTCATCCAGGCTGTGAGTTTCTCCAGTTCAGCTTTATGCTCGGGTTTATTAATGACTTTGTTATATGCCCACCAGGAGTTAATACGCATTTCTGCGTTTGCCAGAGTGCTGTCATTATAGATGGTCCCCTGAATAATTGTAAATTGGGTTCCGTCCGAAGATTGTCCGGGATTTTGATCATCTCCCATACGGGCTGCATTCACTGCGCCCCGTTTATGAAACAGGTCCGGTCTGAACTCGGCATCTATCATATAGGATAGCCCCGCCGTATCTGACCCCATGTCCCCTGTCTGAATAAGAAAGTTATTAATTACACGATGAAACGGAACACTATCGTAGGCTTTTTGATTTACCAGCTTAATGAAATTATCACGATGTTTTGGAGTCTCATCAGATAATCGTAAAATAATAGTTCCATAATCGGTGACAAGTTCGACATCTTTTTCAATTTCCTGATCACATGATGAGAAAACGAATAAAAGACACCCGAAAATGATTGTTGTAAATGTTCTCATAACTTGATTTCTTAATTTGATAGAAAATTAATTTACTGCGGCGAGAAAGAATCTGTTGCGAATATCATTTCCCGGATCGACTGGGGACGGTTCATCAAAGAGATAGAGGGAGTGCCAGTACAGGGTATTGTTTGCCGGCATCAAAGCAGGCCGGCGTTCATCCTGAAGTTTACCCCAGGAATCCCATCCCTGATCACGCAAAACAGCATTTTCGTGTTCAAGCATGGGATAACTTTTGAAAAATTCAGTGAAAAGTTCGCACGGATATTTTTCACAAAAAGCGCACATTTCAACATTGCTTTCTTTTGCGCAAAGCCTGACTTTGCAGCCGGGGTTTCCACTTCCCGCCTTACAGGATATGCATACCCCTTCCTGAGACATGCCTTTTAAAAACGACCAAAATTTGTCGCCGTCGGGAAAGTATGGCATAATTTGCTCAAATCCCAACTTGTCCATTTCCTGATACAAAACCCTCGAAGCGGGCTCAACTTTTGCCTTTACAGCACAATTTTCACAGTAAAGGCCGCAATAGCAAGCATATTTTCTGTCCATGACCTATACAGTATTACTTTTTTATTCCGAACAAAAACCGAATAACCGGGATACGTTTGATTAATTCATAAATAAGGAATGTAGATGCAATGGTCAACATCACAATCATTGAATACTTTATTCCTACACTGAATGGTAATTGTATTATGTAAAAGCCGACAATTGTATTTAACAATAAATGAAACAAATAAAAAGGATAAGACGACGATGACAAATATTTCAGCAACCTGTTATTCGCCTTAAGGCTACGATGCCCGTACCCAAGGATACATAAAAGCCACATCCATCTGTTTAAATTAGTTATGACAAAAGCTACGGTTTCATTGCCTATCAGCGAATAGAAAAAACGAAGAATTACCGTACATGAAATCCCGGTGAATAAAAAAAGCAAGGCATATTTATCTATGGTTTGCTGAAACCTGTTATCCATCATAAATAAATATCCTGTAAAAAACAACAGAAAATAGTAGACAGGATTTTTATCTCCAAGAATGTTCAGGCTTGCTGACAGTACAGATACAACGATAATTGCAGAAATGATGACGGGAACGCCTGTTTTGTCAATTATTCTTTTTACAAATTGTGTACTTCGGTCTTTTTTTAGCATGGAGAAAAATGGCAGCCCTATCAAAGAAAAAACAAACAGAAATAAAAGATACCATAAATGAGCCGGTGAAAATTTGCCATCCATTCCTGTTAAATCAGCATTTCTAAATTGCCAGAAATTAATAAAATGCTGCCCAAAATTAACAGAATCTCCTTTTGCGGCCAGCGCTATGTATGTTATCAGAGGTATTATAAAAACCAGCCCTGCAATAGCAGGTATTAAAATTTTAAGGAAACGTTCTTTAATGTATTGGCTTCCTTTGCGTTTTTTTAAAGAGAAATAGGTTGCGGCCCCCGAAACATAAAATAACAGCGGCATGTGGAACCCATGAATCCATCCTGCAAACTGATTCAGGAACGAACTACTCAGTTCATCTTTTACATACATTACCACATGAGGTTCATGGATAAAAATTAAAGCGCTGTGAAATGGCACAAGTAAAAGAACAGCCAGGACTCTCAGCCAGTCCAGATCTATGCGGCGCGTATTTCCAATGTCAATATTATTTTTCTTTGTGTATGACTTTGCCTTCATAATCATTAATAAATAACCCGACATCCTTATTTATTTTCTTACCCACAAATATTCTGCCTTCCGGCAGCAAGCCATCTTCCTTTGGGTAAACACAGAACTGAATGTCCTGTTTCCTAACATCATTTTCATGTAGACACTTGAATCCGAGGTATATTTGGTATTGTCTGTTTATTATTTAACGGCCGATTCATTAAAAATAATACGATACCCGGTGCCTTCAACGGCAAGCTTTAATCCGAATGTATTATCTGGATTATCCTTTCCTTTTATGTTTCCGGATAAAACTTCCTTGCTCAAAACCTGCATGTCTTTGATTTTACTTGCTGTCTCCATATTGCCGTCGCTAAAATGGCCGGGATACAGATATTTAATTTTTTGTTTTTCCATTATGGAACAGATTATTTCACAGGTAGCTATAAATGTAGAAAAATCTACGCCCAACAATAACAGTCCTGTTCCAAAAGAATCTCCGCAAAAACCATAACCTGCCTTCTTATCAATAAACGTAGTTGAACCTTTTGTGTGACCGGGGGTATATACCACCTCAATTTTCCTGTTCCCTAAATCGATAATCTCTTTGTCTTTCAGGTATTTCACGACACCCCGATATTCACCCATAAACACAGGAACCAACTCTGTATCAGCCGCATTAATGTATATCTGGGGAAAACTGTTTATGGAGGGACCTGTATGGTCAGGATGAACATGTGTTGCCACTAAAATTATCGGCTTACTGGTAATGGATGAAACAATTTTGTCCAAATCTTTGATGTTGGTTCCGGCATCTATTAAAATAGCTTTGTCGCTTCCTTCAATGAGGTATAAACTTTCATGCCACATTTCATGGCCCGATCCAACCCAGGTGTGCTCATCTATTTGATGAAAAACAACGTCCTCGTTACTAAAAACGACTTTACCCTCAACTTTTAATTGATCCTGAGAAAACGCTATGTTCTTGAAAAGAACTAATAATAAGCAACTAAGAATAATTTTTTTCATTTTTATTGATTACATTTAAACAAAATTTCATTTTCGTTTTTGTTAATGATTGTACCTTCCCAACTGATTGTCAGATTTTCATTTTTTATTTCAATCCTGTTTTCAAAAAGTTTCACTTCATCTTCCGGCACAAAAATAATTACGCTGTTTACATTCCATATCTGACCTGTATAATGAGTAATAACGGGCCAACCTGTTATGAAAAGCCCGTCGTTGTTATTTCCCTTAAGGTTAAGCAGGGTTGAGTGTAACACTGTACTATCATTTATTGCTTCTGCATGCATTGGGTCGAAACCTCTGAACTGCGGAGCTTTTGTAAAATTAAGAATAATTTTTACTCCGCTTTGATTGTTAAACTGACTGAGGTTTTTCGTGTGATTGTCAATTAATTGTTGAGTATGGAACTGGCACAGGGCGTAATTAATTTCAATTTCCGGCCATGTTGTTTTTTCCATGCCAAACCGGGAAATGAAATAATCATAAA
>JAQVSH010000176.1 GCA_028700615.1 Bacteroidales bacterium | reverse complement strand
GGGGAGTATGAATTTCAAAAGATTCATACATGGCCAGATTCAGGGTGGTTTCTGCAGAACGGATAAATTCGTGCCGACAATCCGGATAGCCACTGTAATCCGCCTGAGAAACTCCGGTAATCAGATGACTTATACCCAAACTTCTGGCTTTTACCGCAGCCACAGTTAAAAAAAACAGATTTCTTCCGGGGACAAAAGTATTGGGCCAGGTATCGGCCGGTTTTTCCTGATCCATCTCCATGGTCTCATCCGTCAGCGAACTATGGGCAATACTTCCGAAGATACTCAAATCCACCACATCAAAAGGCACATTGGCTTTTGCAGCAATTTCACGGGCCACATTAATTTCAGCCACATGACGCTGTCCATAAGAAAAACAAAGAGCTCTTACAGAAGAAAAATATTTTAAGGCCCAAAATAAACAGGTGGTTGAATCCTGTCCTCCCGAAAAAAGGACCAAAGCGGGAGCGTCTACCTTATTCATTCAAATCAACATTAATTATCAGAGGTAAATGGTCTTTAAACCAGTGCAAAAATAATTCTTTTTTGCAGGGACTTTGGTTTTAATTTATCTTTATAGCATAAAAAGCCATCACTATGCAAGAGATAAGAACCATCACCCCGCGCATTGAGCAAGGCTGGAAAAACGCGCTTTCCTCTGAGTTTTCAGATCCTTATTTTGCCACACTCAAAGCATTTCTGCTTGAAGAAAAAACAAAATACACGCTGTACCCTCCGGGAAGTCTTATATTTAACGCCTTTGAACGAACTCCCTTTAACAGGGTAAAAGTGGTTATTCTGGGGCAGGATCCATACCATGGCCCGGGACAAGCCCATGGTTTATGTTTTTCTGTTCCTAAAGGGATTGAGATGCCTCCTTCCTTAAAAAATATTTTTAAAGAATTGGCCTCCGATCTTCAGATAAAAATCCCCAATAACGGAAATCTGGAAAAATGGTCAGATCAGGGGGTTCTTCTGCTGAACGCCACCCTCACAGTCCGGGCCCATCAAGCTGGTTCTCATCAGGGTAAAGGTTGGGAACGATTTACAGACAGGGCCATTTCCAGCCTGTCAGAGCAAAAAGAACATTTAGTGTTTTTACTGTGGGGCAAATATGCCCAAGCCAAAGAATCATTGATAGACGGGAAAAAACATCTGATTCTTAAAGCAGCTCACCCCTCTCCGCTTTCTGCCCATGCGGGATTTTTCGGATGCAGGCATTTTTCAAAAACCAATGAATACCTGCTACAAAACGGAGAATCTGCAATAGACTGGAATCTATAAAGCGTCAGGAACAAACGAAACAGAATCCACTTTGCCGGCCAGCTCATCCACACTCAGGGAAGAAACAATGGATTCCAACTGACGAAGATAATTTCGTTTCTCTTTTTGAGGAGCATAAACAAAGGCTTCTACGGTAATAATCTGCCCGGCTTTTTCATTGATTGTACTCAAAGCAACATAAGGGCCTCCCATAAAATAATTTTCTATATACCACAATCCCTTCATCCATACATAATACTGATTATTATAGGAAATGGGTTCATAAATTGTCTCATAATTTACCGTATCGGTAACCATATAAGTACCTTCCTCCGGGCCCGGAACATTCTTCTTCATCACGCTGTTCATTGTACGAAGAAGTTCCTGCCTGGAAAATTGTTTTTCATCTGTGTAAGGATAATGCCAAACCAGAATGCCCAGCTGAACATTTTCCCGGTCAATATCCATGGAAACCCAGGCAAAATCTTTTTTATTTACATCCAGATTCCATCCTCTGGGAATCGTGAGAGAAACAAAATGATCTTTTTTAAGTGCCGTATGAATCTCCTGATGAAGGGTTCTATTATGAATCGAGATATTCCTTTTCAGCTCCTTCTGTCTGAAAATCTGCAGAATAGACTTCTTATTACGAAGCATTAAGGCAATTAAAGAATCCGGAGATGAAGCGGTCACATCCATCACCAGCTGGGGAGTCGAGAAAACATCTTCTCTGAAAACCACCTTGTTCTCAAGGGTATCGGCCATAGAGATAAGGCACAGATTTCTGTGATTCTTATACATATTGGAATTCCGAAAACCCGAAGGATCCTTATGCAGTATAGAAAAATACGGTTCATACTGGGGCAAAGCCGGTACAGGTTCCTCAAAAACATAACGGATAGTATCCCCCACGGGACTATCCCAAACAGACAAATCGGCCACAATGACCACTTCATTAGCCCTCCCCGTAACAGAAGGCAAATTACTGGTCAGAGAAGTTGAACAGGAAATAAAGAAGAGCCACGATACCGGTATCAGAGAAATCAACCAACGATTTATCATACTATAATAATTTTCTTTTTAATGGTAGTATGAACGAAGACTATTCCCGACAGCGGTGATCCTTCTATCCTCTCCAGGGTCTTGTCCGTTCTACTTTAGAAAGGACATCCAGCAAAATATTTGTATCATCAACTATCTGAAAGTCGTACATCCCCACACAAATGAAATCGGCGCCATTATTAAAAGCGTACTGGAATCCATCCTGAGGAGTCAGGGCACCGGCCGCCAGAACTTTAAAAGCAATCCAGGGAGCTTCCAGTTCATTCATATAGCGGATCGTTTCTTCGGGTTGATCACAAAACATATTGTCTTTGAAGGGACTCCCCGGCTGTGCTGACCAATAATTATGATGGTGCAGGGTTTTAACCCAGAAATCCGGTTTAATACCATACTCAACACAGGCTTTTATGGACTCTATGCGATGTGCGCCGATTCCTGCAGGTAAACCGTTCTGACGGATCAGATCGATTCCTTTGCCAATATCCGCGAGACGTCCTTCCTGAGCCCAACGATCGGTAAGTTCTCCCTGACAGTAAAGCATATCAGCCCCACCGTCAATGGATACCTTAATTCCTTCAAAGAAATCCGACTTATATCCGCAATCTGAGATAAACTTAAGATTACTGCGCAATTCATGACGATATTTATTAATAATACGACTCAGCTGCGGATTGGTCAAAAGCGCATTCATCCCGCATTTTTCTCCGAGTAACAAGGTTTGCATGATCTTATCGTCATCGTGATACGCCTTGACCAGTTTGTCCACATAAATCAGATCTCTGGCATGAGCCCAGCCTCCTATCAAATTTCCGCCCATGATCATCCGGCTCAATTCCAATCCTTTAATTTTTCCTTTAGGGGTCTGTCCCTTTAGTTCAGAAAGTCTCGAAAACTGGAAAGTTTTTATAGTCGCCCCCGAAACAGCATCTGCCTTCTGATTTTCCAGCAAATATTTTTTTTCAAAACTCTCCCAACGATTCTTCTTATATGCCGCATAAGCAAATGCTCCCAATACAGGAACTCCGATCAGATCGCGCAACACTTCCCGGCGGGCTACCGCACCCGTTCCGGATTCTCTTTCTTTTCGAGGCTCCGAAGGAATGGGAGCATGCGCTTTTTCCTCCCTCCATTCTTTGAAAAGGCGGTCTACCCCATAATGCCAGTTCAGATCAGCCAGCGCAAAATACAGCAAAATGCCCAGCTCAATCAGATTTTTATTAACCCAGAGATAGCTGCCTTCATTGACTCCGCCAAAAGTATAACCGGGAATAGGGGGATAAGCAATAAAATACATAAACAAAAAAGCGACACCGAACCAAGAGGCAATCCGCGTTTTGAATCCCAAAATTAACGCGAGGCCGATCAGCGTCAGACCGAAAATATTCATCATATCCACGCTCTGCAATAAAACAGGAGAAGAAGCCAGCGAGGCAAAAAAATCTTTCCCCAACCACAGGGAATTTTCAAGATAGACCTTTGAAGTCCATCCCGGAGTGAATAACTTGGAAATCCCTTCATAAAGGAAATGCCATCCGATCAGCAATCTGACAATGGTCAGGGTATAATTAAGTATTTTGTGCTTCATCTGTATAAATTTTATTTGCAGGTTAAAGAAAAGCCCGTAACCGGAAAATAAGGTTACAGGCCTGATAAAGTTAAACTAATTTAATCAAATAGCCGCATTAGCCTACAAGCATCTTTTGAGATAATTCGTGCAATTTATACTTCTTCACATGATCAGCAATCTTTTCACCTATCACCTCAATCTTGCTCAGATCACCCTGTCCCATGCCTGCATCTGCACAATAATTCAGATAAGCTACCACAGAATAATCAATTCCCATCAACTCATATCCGACCCGGTCGGCTGCCAGCCAATCCATGCTGGCAAGGCAAACTCTGTGATCCACGGGAGTTCCCTGGGTAGGACCATTCCCTTCCATTCCGGTCACTCCGTCAATCAGAGCCAGATGAGGATGAAGTTTATGAGCCATAGTAAACATATTGTAATTAATCCCTTTAAATCCGTCTCCGTGAAGAATGGGTTTATAACTGGTGGCGCGCTGTTTACGGGGATTGCCGTAATCTTTGATGGGCGCTCCGAATACAATGTTCTTCAGGGATAAAGTGCCAAAAACCCGGTCATGGGTTTTCATTCTGGCCATAGAAACCAGGAAAGAATCCGGACTCATCAGAAGAGAAGAAAACCGCACTGCATGGGGCTTCATGTCTTTTTCACTGAAAATATAATGAATCTCATAAGGCATATCATCCAGATCACTCCATTTTACTTTGTATTTGTCAAATACCTTCATATAAGAATAATTCTCAAAGGATCTGGAAACAGGACCGTCAGCAGCAGATTCAGCCACAATGACCTGATCCAGTTTATTAATGGACTTAAAAAATTCCAGGGTCCCTTCAAGGGTATCTGCGTAAGTAGCGCTTAACTGAATAG
>JAQVSH010000175.1 GCA_028700615.1 Bacteroidales bacterium | reverse complement strand
GGAGTTGCTTCATGCTCCACAACCTGATTCATTTTCGTAATCCCTAACGCTCTCACGGTATCTTTCTGCCGTTGAGGATAGCCGATTACACTTTTGACTTGTTTGATTTTAACCGTAGCCATCTTCTTTATACTTATCCGTTAAAAACTTTATCCATGCTCACACCGCGATGTTGAGCCACTGTATATGCATCCCTGAGTTTCATCAAAGCCTCAAATGTTGCTTTCACTAAATTGTGAGGATTGGAAGATCCTTTGGACTTAGCAAGTACATCGTGAACACCGACACTTTCCATCACGGCACGCATTGCACCCCCTGCGACCACTCCGGTCCCATGGGAGGCGGGTTTAATCAGAACATCCGCACCACCATAACGGGCAGTCTGTTCATGAGGAATCGTCCCTTTCAGAATGGGTACTTTAATCAGATTCTTTTTTGCATCTTCAATTCCCTTTGCAATCGCTGAGGTGACTTCATTGGATTTGCCCAGACCATAACCAACAATCCCATTTTCATCCCCGACAACAACAATTGCAGAAAAACTGAATGTACGACCCCCTTTGGTAACTTTAGTAACACGTTGAATGCTGACAAGTCTGTCTTTCAACTCCAGGTCTGTTGTTTTTACTTTACGAATATTTGCCGACATAGTTTATTAGAATTTAAGACCGCCTTCTCTGGCAGCATCCGCTAATGATTTAACTCTTCCATGATAAAGGTAACCGTTCCGGTCAAAGACCACCGTGGTAATTCCTTTCTCCAACGAACGCGCTGCGATCAGTTTTCCAACCAACTTAGCCTGTTCAATTTTTGTAACGCCCTTATGTTCGGCTACCTCTTTTATTAAAGAAGAAGCTGATACCAATGTGGTTCCACTAAGGTCATCCACCAACTGAACGTAGATTTGAGCATTGCTTCTATAAACCGACATTCTCGGTTTTTCCGGAGAACCTGAAACGACTTTACGAATTCTCCATTTGATTCGTAATCTTCTATTTAATTTAGTTAAAGCCATAACTTAATAGTTTATTTTTTTGCACTTGCAGATTTACCAGCCTTCCTTCTCAGGGTTTCGCCTACAAACTTGATACCTTTACCCTTATATGGTTCAGGAGCACGTAAAGAACGAATTTTGGCAGCAACTTGTCCGATTAATTGTTTGTCAGCACTCTGAAGAGTAATGATCGGGTTTGCACGTCTCTCAGTAACCGCAGTAGCCGTTATTTCTTTAGGAAGCTGCATGACAATATCATGAGAATAACCCAGACTCATCTCCAGCAACTGGCCTTTTACTTCAGCGCGGAAACCCACACCCACCAATTCCTGTTTAACAGTATAACCGGTAGATACACCAACCACCATATTGTGAACCAAGGCACGATACAGACCGTGCATTGCACGATGCCGCTGCTGATCTGTAGGACGACTTAAGACCACCAGGTCTTTTTCTACTTTAACGGTAATATCGGGATCAACACTTTGAACCAGTTCACCCAGAGGACCCTTTACAGTAACTGTGTTATCTGCCGAAACAGTCACAGTAACTTTCGCGGGAATATTTATAGGTAATTTTCCAATCCTTGACATAGTATCTCCTCCAAACCTTAATATACAATACAAATTACTTCCCCGCCAATTTTCTTTACGCGGGCTTCTTTATCCGTCATAATACCCTGGGAGGTCGAAATAATAGCAATTCCAAGACCATTTAATACCCTGGGCAATTCTTCGTTATGAACATACCGACGAAGACCGGGTCTGCTAACGCGTTGAATCTTTGTGATAGCAGATTGTTTGCTCTCCGGATGATATTTCAGAGCGATTTTGATATTTCCTTGAGGAAGAACTTCTTCAAATTTATAATTGAGAATGTACCCCTGATCAAAAAGAATTTTCACAATATTCTTTTTGATATTCGAAGCCGGCACATCAACAACTCTATGCCTTGCCATGATCCCGTTTCTGATGCGGGTTAATAAATCTGCGATTGGATCAGTCATTTTTAATGCTTTATTTGTGTATGCTTATGTTAAATCTGTTCTTTAGAAAAATCTAAAAACCGATATCCTTTCAATAACTACCAGCTGGCTTTCTTAATGCCGGGAAGCAGACCATTGGACGCCATTTCACGGAAATTAATTCTGCTGATTCCGAACTGACGAATATATCCTTTGGGGCGACCCGATAAAAGACAACGATTATGAAGTCTTACCTTGCTTGAATTGCGGGGAAGCAGAGCCAATCCCTGAAAGTCTCCTTCAGCTTTTAACTTTGCTCTTTTTTCTGCAAACTTGGCAACCATTTTCGCACGCTTTACTTCGCGGGCTTTCATTGATTCTTTGGCCATAGTATATAATTATTTTGTGTTTTTCTTAAAAGGCAATCCGAACTCTCTCAGAAGAGCATAAGCTTCTTCGTCTGTATTTGCGGAAGTAACAAAGGTAATTTCCATCCCATTCATACGGGTTACTTTATCAATGTCAATTTCCGGAAAAATAATCTGTTCGGAAATTCCTAAAGTGTAATTACCACGTCCGTCAAGTTTACCGCCAATCCCCTTAAAGTCCCGGATACGGGGAAGGGAAACTGCAATCAGTCTTTCCAGAAATTCATACATTTTTTCCCGGCGCAGGGTAACCCTGACTCCTACAGGCATTCCCTTTCTCAATTTGAAATTGGAAATATCCTTACGGGAAATAGTAGAAACTGCCTTTTGCCCGGAAATGGAAGTAAGTTCAACCAATGCCTGGTCAACAATTTTCTTGTCAGCGACAGCTGCTCCTACTCCCTGATTGATGACAATCTTTTTCAACTTGGGAGCCTGCATAACTGTAGTATAGCTGAACTCTTTCATGAGGGCAGGCACAACCTCTTCCGAATATTTTTTTCTGAGTGTAGGAATATATCCCTTCACTTCTACTTGTTTTGCCATTATTTAATCTCCTCTCCTGATTTTTTTGCGTAACGAATAGTTTTACCTGAGTCATCTTTCTTACGACCAATTCTCGTGGCTTTACCAGATTTGGGATCAATAAGATTCAGATTTGAAACATGAACGGGAGCCTCCTTTTTCAGGATTCCGCCCTGAGGAGCTTTAGCGTTGGGTTTAGTATGCTTTGATACCATATTTACACCTTCAACCACTACTCTTTCCTTTTCAGTAATCACTTCAAGGACACGTCCCTGCTGGCCTTTGTAATCACCGGCATTCACAATGACGGTGTCTCCTTTTTTTATGTATATTTTTCTCATGAGTATGATCGTATGAAATTACAACACCTCAGGTGCTAAAGAAACTATTTTCATGAAATTTTCGCGAAGTTCCCGGGCAACCGGACCAAAGATGCGGGTACCGCGAATCTCACCCTGATTGTTCAATAAAACAACCGCATTGTCATCAAACCGGATATAGGAACCGTCAGCCCGACGGATCTCTTTATTGGTACGAACAATCACCGCCTTAGAGACGGAACCTTTTTTAACTTCCCCTGAAGGAAGACCGCTTTTGACAGCTACCACAATGGTATCGCCAACGGAAGCATACCGGCGTCCGGTACCTCCCAACACGCGAATACACAACACTTCTTTGGCTCCGCTGTTATCCGCAACTGTTAATCTGCTTTCTTGTTGTATCATAATTACTTAGCTCTTTCGATGATTTCTACCAAACGCCAATTTTTACTTTTACTCAAATGACGAGTCTCCATAATCCGGACTGTATCTCCTTCATTGCAGGAGTTTTGTTCGTCATGAGCATATAATTTGGAAGTTTTATTGACAAACTTTCCATAAATCGGATGTTTTACCTTGGTTTTCACAGCAAGTACAATCGTCTTATCCATTTTAGTACTTACCACAACGCCGGTCCGTTCTTTTCTTAAATTCCTTTTTTCCATGGTCCCTAATTACTTTATTTTGTTTCCGACAAGGATCTACTCCGCAACTCGGTTTTTAATTGTGCCACAACCTTGCGAAGCTCCCGAATCTTCATAGGGTTATCGAGAGGTGAAACCGCATGGTTCAATTTCATCCGAACCAGGTTACTGCTTTCCACATCGAGACGTTCCTGAATTTCTTTTACTGATAATTCTTTTATTTCTGCAGTTTTCATCTTCCTATAGTTTATTCGGTATAATCACGTCTGACAACAAATTTAGTCTTCACAGGCAATTTTTGAGCGCCGAGACGTAAAGCTTCCTGAGCCGTTTCAAAGGGAACACCTTCGATTTCAATCAAGATCCGACCCGGAGTTACAGGAGCCACGAAACCTTCAGGAGAACCTTTTCCCTTACCCATACGAACTTCAGCGGGTTTCTTGGTGATAGGCTTGTCCGGAAAAACCCGGATCCATAATTGTCCTTCACGTTTCATATGACGAGTAATCGCCTGACGGGCGGCTTCAATCTGGCGACCTGTAATCCAACAGATCTCCAAAGTTTTAATCCCGAACGATCCGAAAGCTAATTGGTGACCTCTCTGGGCAAAACCTTTCAACTTACCCTTCTGCTGCCTTCTGAATTTTGTCTTTTTCGGTTGTAACATCCTAGTAAATTTTTAACGTATATAAGAATCAATTCTCAATACCGGACTCACGTCCACTTATTCCTTATTTTCTTTTTTTCTTGTTAAATCCTCCGGTGCTCTGGGGCATCTTACCCGGTTTTGCGGAAGCTGCGCCTACATTGGGAGCAAGATCACGTTTCCCGTATACCAGACCATTGCAGATCCAGACTTTAACCCCCAACAGACCCACTTTGGTCAAAGCTTCTCCCAAAGCATAATCTAT
>JAQVSH010000174.1 GCA_028700615.1 Bacteroidales bacterium | reverse complement strand
CCCAATATGCTGCTCAGAGATCCTATTATGTACCGCATCCTTTTTGCAGATCATCACCGTACAGGAAATCAATGGTGTATTTATCCCATGTATGATTATGCTCACGGAGAATGTGATTCGATAGAAGGCATTACTCATTCGATCTGCACGCTGGAATTTGAAGTGCACAGACCTCTCTATGATTGGTTTATCCGTGAACTGGGTATTCATGCTCCCCAGCAAATTGAGTTTGCCCGGTTGAATCTGGATTATACCATGATGAGCAAAAGAAAATTGCTGGAACTTGTAAGAGATCACCATGTTTCAGGATGGGATGATCCCCGTATGCCTACTATATGCGGACTTCGCCGCCGTGGATGTACCCCTTCTGCCCTTCGTAATTTTGCCGAAAGGGTAGGGGTTGCCAAACGGGAAAACGTCATTGAACTGTCCTTCCTGGAATTTTGCATGAGGGAAGATTTAAATAAATTGGCTCCGCGGGTCATGGCGGTCCTGAATCCGGTAAAACTGGTCATCGAAAATTTTCCTGAAGGCAAGATAGAGTATATGGATGCCGTAAATAATCCGGAAGATCCCCAACAGGGTACCCGGAAGATTGCTTTTACCCGTGAACTCTGGATTGAGCGCGATGACTTTATGGAAAATCCATCCAAAAAATTCTTCAGGCTTTCTCCCGGCAATGAGGTCCGTCTGAAATATGCTTATATCATTCGTTGTGAAAGCGTGGTAAAAGATCCTGTAACCGCTGAAATCACTGAAATCCGTTGTACTTATGATCCTACTACCCGGACCGGCATGGAAAACAGCCAGCGTAAAGTCAAAGGGACCCTGCATTGGGCTTCTGTTTCAGAGAGCCTTTGTGCGGAAGTCCGTTTGTATGACCGCCTGTTTTTAGCAGAAGATCCCAATAACGTTCCTGAAGGGGTGTATTATAAAGTCAATCTGAATCCGGATTCTTTAAAAGTAATTTCCTGTTTTATTGAACCTTCGGTTAAAGCGGCACAGCCTTTAGACAAATATCAATTTGAGCGTCTGGGATATTTTTGTGTCGATCCCGACCGCACACCCGAAAAACTGGTATTTAACCGTACCGTCACTTTAAAAGACTCGTGGGCTAAAGCAAAAGCATGAAATATGATTCCGGAATTACCCCAAATAAATTCTCTCTATTTTGATTTTGACGGAGTCATTGCTGATACCGAACAGGGAAGGTACAATGCCTATGCCGACATACTGAAGGAATACAGCATAGATATCAGTTCAAGATGCCAGCTCAATCAGATTCAGGGATTGACCGGAACAGCACTGATGGCAAAGTATTTTCCTGAATTTTCTTTGGCAGAAAGGAAGAAGATCATCAGACGCAGAAATGAGGAATATCTCAGCAGGTTGGATCATTATTGCATTCCCTATCCCGGAGTGTATGAAACCATCAGAGATCTGAAAGCAAAGGGTTTTTTCATGGCTTTAACCACCGCCAATTCCACTGCAGTGGCGAAAGATTTATTGAAACACCTCGGAATTGCTGAATTTTTTGATGAGGTGTACGGCCTTGAAGTATGTGAGAATCCGGTGACTCAAAAGAAAGATTACAGCCGGATTGCCGAACTCACCGGGAACCATGTTTCGGAGTGCATTGTCATCGAAGATTCCCCTGTGGGAGTATCCGGAGCCAAACAGAGCGGCTATTTTACCATTGCCTTTGAACACTATCCCCATCCTGATCTTTCAGCCTATGCTGACCTGATTGTCCATAATTACAATGACCTGAGACAAATTTTTGGACTTGAACCCTTGAAAAGTTGAAATTTTTTTTGACCAAATCAATGATTATTCTACCTTTGTCCATCCATTTGCAAAATATCATTGTCCTGTGGTGTAATTGGCAACACGTCTGATTCTGGATCAGAAGAGTCCAGGTTCGAAACCTGGCAGGACAACTTAAAAAAGAAGGACTTACGTATTTGTAGGTCTTTTTTTTGTTTAAATATTTTTCTCCGGGGAATTAAATATCAGCTATGGGCAGGGATGCAGAAACTAAAAATGCTTCCTTTCCCTTCTTCACTTTCTATCTGTAGTATCCCCCCGTGTTTTTCAATAAATTCTTTACAAATATCCAGCCCGATGCCGGAACCTTTTTCTCCCCGGGTTCCATAGGTGCTGGCCAGCTTATTTTCGTTCAAAAACATATTTTCCAGCGTTTTACGGGAGATCCCTATACCCGTATCCCTCACGGAAACAAGAATGGTATTCCCTTGATTTTCTGCAGATACGGTAATTCTTCCTTCCTCTTCAGTAAATTTAATTGCATTGCTCAACAGATTGCGAAGCACCGAATTAATCATATTGTAGTCAAAATAGCCTTTCAGTTTATCGGGTACTTCTGAAGAAATCAGAATCTTTTTATCCTTCGCTATCGTAGAAAAGAAATCAACACTTTCTTTGATAAGAGCTCCAATATCGAACATTTGCGGGCTATAAACAATATTTCCGCTTTGGGTTCGTGACCAAGTGAGCAGATTGTCCAACAAGTCAAAAGTGGTTTTGGCTGTATTCCTGAGCATCAATAAATATTGTTGCTTTTCTTGTTCCGAAAACTCCATGTTTTCTTCAGTAAGCAACTCCAGAAATGCATGAATGGTTCCCACCGGCCCTCTTAAATCGTGTGCAATGATGGAGAGAAATTTATCTTTTGCGGCATTCAGTCTGATTAATTTCTGTTCATTCTGCATTAAGATCTGTTCGGAAACCACTTGTTTTGTGATGTCATAAATTAAAATCTGATAACCGATTACCGTATCATTTCTGTCAAATACCGGGGATTTCTCTGCTTTATAATACAATGCTCCCTCTTCGGAAGATTCTTGAAATGTAGCGAGAGAAGACTCCTGCTGATACATCAGATTATAAAGAACCGGGCAATTTTCTTTATCCAGCGGAGTTCCGATGGATGATTTGGATAAACTTTTAATAATTCTTTGTGCAGTAGGATTAAAATTCAGCAGACGTTGATGTTTATCCATTAAAATGGCTCCTTCTTTCATGTTCTCGAAAACATTTTCATGAGCAATCGGAATGAAATCCAGCAAGCGGTAATAAAACAACCCAAACCCTAAAATAATCCCCGAGAAAGCAAAACCAAACGGACTCAGGTCCATCCCCATGGGACTGTTTCCGGAAACATAGATAATATTGGTAATCCAGGGAGGCAGAGCGCCGATCAGCATCACCAATGCCTGGGCATGGTAGGCTTTGGGCATGTTCCAGATAAACCCGATAAAATTAGCGATAGCCGCAAGAATAAAAATGTTGGCGTATAAGATATGATACCAGAACAAGGGCCCTCTTCCCAGAATCAGTATGGAAAACGGACCCACTGCCTTCATTTCCGTGCTGCTGTAAAAAAGATGATGAAAGGCATTGGTATACTGTATCAGTATTATCGATAACGGAATACAGGCGAGTATTATTAAACGGCGGATGGTCAGCCATTTCTCTTTGCCTACGTATTGAATGGCAAATAACCAGTATAGCAACGGAATAGTGGCAATTCCCAAATATTCAAAATTTACCCATCTGAGTTTTGTTTCCAAAGCAACGCTTTCCAGTTCAAAAGCATATCCCAGAGAGAATATAGATGCAGCCAGGGTAAGGAATCCAAAAGACAGAGAACCGACAACTTTCCGGTATTTCAGGGCATAAAAAGACAGAAAAGCAGTAATCGTCGCTGTGATGAGCAGTATTATACTGTATACATTCATGCCTGAGTTTTAGTCAACTTCCCGGATTATTCGGATCCTCCACAGTTCGGTTCATGGGCATAAAAATAGTAATTAAAATTATATTTCATCTTGCAGTGACCTGCAGGTAGGTAATTCTTTTGACTCTGTAATTCATCCTAGCCTCAGAGAGCTGTTCTCTGGCCTGTTGCAGGAGCGTTTGGGCTTCAAGCATATCCGAGATATTTACAATGCCGGCTTCATAATTATCCTTATTGATTTTTAGATTTTCTTCAGCTTGCGTCACCGCTTCTTCCACCACCTGAATTTTCTGATAGGATTCATTCAGTTCATTCCATGTTTTCTGCATCTGCAGAAGCATCAATTCATTTTGATTCCGGTTATTATTAAGGGTAATCTGCTCCTTCAGTTTTCTTTCTTTCAGGCTATGAGCAGCCCCCCACCAGTCCGATAGAGGAATCTTAATGGAAGCATAAGCCATTGCATTTGTTGTGGAGTGGTCGGTCAAATCATAATATAAAGCTCCGATCCCAATGCCTGCTTCCGGTAAATATTCTCCACGGGTCAGCTTGGTCTGCATGGTCTCGGCTTCTGCACTCTTCTGTAATAATTTGTATTCTTCCCGGTTTTTTAGGGCCTGATCGGGATCGATATATAATGTTTCGGGCGTTTGATCGGGCAGCGGCTGGTCGCTGAATTCCAATTGGGTATCCAAAGGGAGGCCCAGATATTGGCAGAAGGCCATGGATGCCAGAAGAATCCCGTTTTCCAGTTTTAATTTGTTTATTCTGAGATCACTTTGCTTGAGACTGACCTTCATGACATCATTTCGGTTGATAAGGCCCGCCTGCCAGGCATCATTGGCTTGCTTGTAAAAAGAATTCAATAATTGCTCCATTTCCATCAGTGTCTTCATCTTTTCTTTCAGAGAAATGATCTGCCAATATTGTTCTTCGGTTTTCAGCATTACTTCATTTTCAGATAACGCCATCTTTCCCCGGTTTACCTCAATTCCCAAACGTGAAAGCTGATTGCCCGTTCTGATACGACCCCCTGCAT
>JAQVSH010000173.1 GCA_028700615.1 Bacteroidales bacterium | reverse complement strand
GAAATTAAAGAGTCAGCCTGCACCGGAACCACCCGGTATCCAAAACCGTCAAGACGAAAGTATGAGTCCAGTCCCAGATAATTTTCGGTGGAAACAGTAATGGCAAAATAAACCGGTCTCTTCCAGTTGTTTTCAGCCAAAAGATCCAGCACCATCATACTGTTTTTGAATAGAACCATGCCCTGATATAAGGATTCTTCGGGCAATTCCCATTTCATTTCTTTCACAATCTTAGAGGCATCCTTTGCAGGAACCGTTCCGGTCTGCACAACCTGAGCGCTGTCTATGGTAATTTTAAATTTAGAAGAAGGAGAATAAGTAATTTTATCCTCTGTATTGGGAAGTGTTTTGGTTCTTGGATCATCACTGGCAACAAAAGCCATCACATCCTTCAGTTCCTGATATCCATCCATCCGGTTCAGTACATACATGACGTCCCGGTTCCCCGCCTGATATTTTTCGCTTTTCATTGAAAACGGAAGAGGTTCGGATTCATAGGCTTTTCTCTGCATCTGGTTGATATACCAGTCTGCCCCGAGATAACTCAGGTTGACTACCCGGACATCCGTGCGGACTCCTTCTACCTCCTGATTATACCAGAGAGGAAAAGTATCATTGTCGCCATTGGTAAAAATGATGGCATTGGGAGCACAGGCTTCCAGATAATTCCGTCCAAAATCACGGGCGGTATAACGATCAGAACGGTCATGATCATCCCAGTTTTCCCTGGCCATAAGACCCGGAACAAACAACAGGGTAATCAGCACAACTGCTGAAACAGAGATCAATTTCCGATATTTAGAAGGAATGGTTTCAATGATCGCCATCACCCCCAATCCAATCCAGATAGAAAAAGCGTAGAACGAACCGGCATAAGCATAATCCCGCTCTCTGGGTTGAAGAGGGGTCTGGTTCAGATATAAAACAATGGCAATTCCCGTCATGAAAAACAATAGCAGTACCGCCCAGAAATCATAGCGGTTCTTACCCAAATGCCAAAATAACCCGAGAAGTCCCAGAATAAAGGGAAGCATATAATACTGGTTTCTGCCGGGATTATTTGCCATGGCGTCCGGTAGTCCGGTCTGCGGGCCAAGTCTTAAGTTATCCAAAAAAGGAATACCGCTCAGCCAGTTCCCCTGAAGAGGCCCTCCAAGTCCTTGCTGATCGTTCTGACGGCCGGCAAAATTCCACATAAAATAACGGAAATACATGAAATTCAACTGATAGCTGAAGAAATAGCGCATATTTTCCACAAAGCTTGGCCTGATCAGCGTTTCAGATTCTTCCCCGGTTCCGGAATCCACCCTGATCCGGGTGCCTTTCACCTGACCCCATGAAGCATATTCTTTAGGATGCGAAGCATCGCGGCTATCATACATCCTGGGAAATATCGTCATAAAACGGGGATCATAAGTGTATTTCGGGGAACGGGAAACCACTTCATATTTACCGTTTCTCCGGGCATAAACAGGCTTCCCTTCCTCAGAAGAAATAACCGGAGCGTTATAATAGGGCCCGTATAACAATGGACGATCTCCGTATTGCTCCCGATTCAGATAATACAATAATGAAAACGGATCACTCGGGTTGTTTTGATTCATTGGAGTCTGCTCCGATGAACGGATCACAATCACCCCATAGGAAGAATAACCAATCAGAATCATGGCACAACAGAGAAATGCCGTGTTCAAAAGAGGCTTTTTATGTGTGTAGGTATAGTATACACCATAGGTTACAGCACACACTACAAGCAATAGCCAGAATATAGCCCCGATATTATAGGGCAGCCCTAATCCGTTGACAAAGAATAGCTCAAACTTGGTAGCGATGACAAAAGTCCCGGGAATAATGATCCAGATAATCAAAGCCAAAATAGCGCAAGAGATTAAAAAAGCACGGATTGAGCCTTTAAGAGTAGGTTCGTATTTCTTGAAGTAATAGACCAGGCCAATCGCAGGTATCGCCAACAAATTAAGCAAATGGACCCCGATAGAAAGGCCCATCAGATAGGCAATCAATACCAGCCAGCGATTGGAATATTTTTCTTCCGCACAATCCTCCCATTTCAGGATAGCCCAGAATACAATCGCAGTCAACAGGGAGGAGGTAGCGTAAACCTCTCCTTCTACCGCTGAAAACCAAAAAGTATCTGAAAAAGTATAAGCCAAAGCACCTACGACCCCGCTTCCGATGACAGAGATATATTTCATACGGTTCCAGCCGGCCGGATCTCCTGTAATCTTACGGGCAAAATGGGTGATAGTCCAGAAAAGAAACAAAATAGTAAAGGCACTCGCCAGAGCAGACATTGCATTCACCATAGCAGAGACCTGGGTTACTCCCGGAGCCAGCATGGTAAACAGGCGGCCCATCAGCATAAAAAAGGGAGCTCCCGGAGGGTGTCCCACTTCCAGTTTATAAGAAGAAGAAATAAACTCTCCACAATCCCAAAAACTGGCAGAGGGTTCAATAGTAAGCAGATAGGTGATTGCGGAAATCGCAAAAACGATCCATCCGACAAGATTATTAACTCTTCTGAACTGATGCATGAGTATTTAATTAATGGATTACCAATAGTTTGCAAATAAAGGGATTTTCAATGGAATACCGAAAATATCCATTGGCAAAACCCGCCGGAAAGCCTTAAAAAAGATTAAATTTGTGAACAAAGATAGCCTTTGAAAATTGAATATCCATGCAAAAACTTGTGGTTTTAACCGGATCGGGTATCAGCGCAGAAAGCGGAATACGAACCTTTCGTGACGCAGGAGGCCTCTGGGAACAATATCCGGTGATGGAAGTAGCCAGCATAGAGGGATGGGAGAAAAATCCGCAACGAGTATTACAATTTTATAATGAAAGAAGAAAACAGGCTGCCGGAGCCCTTCCCAATGAAGGTCATTTGGGGCTTGCTTCGTTAGAAAAATGGTTTGATGTCCGGATCATTACCCAGAATATTGACAATTTGCACGAAAAGGCAGGTAGCAGCCATGTACTGCATCTTCACGGAGAAATCAACAAAGCCAGGAGCAGCAAGGATCCTTCGCTCATTTATGAAATTGGAGAAAAGCCCATTCAATGGGGTGACACCTGCGAAAAAGGATCTCAACTCCGTCCTCATATCGTTTGGTTCGGAGAGGCAGTTCCTGAAATGGAAAACGCCATCCGCCTGGTGACCGCCGCAGACATTTTTGTCATTATCGGAACCTCTCTGAACGTTTATCCTGCGGCAGGATTGTTGCATTATGTACGGGAAGGAATTTCTGTTTACCTGATTGATCCGGCCGATGTAACGATTTCGGCACACTATAAAGCGGTTCATTTTAAAACAAAAGCTTCGGACGGAGTTCGGGAATTAACCCGGGCGCTTATTCCACAAAAATAAATCCGCCTATGAACAAGCAAAAAATTTTAGTTGCCATCACGGGTGCAAGCGGCTCTATCTATGCTAAAATGCTGATTGAATCCTTGTTATGCTATTCCGAACAGATACAGGAACTTGGGCTGATTATTTCTGAAACCGGTAAAGATATCTGGATAGATGAAACCGGAAATGCACCCCTGCCTGATATCCCGCTGTATGGGATGCACGATTTCTCTGCCCCGTTTGCCTCAGGCAGCGGAGTCTTTGACACGTTGATCATTTGTCCCTGTTCTATGGGAAGTCTTGGAAGGATTGCAAACGGAGTTTCCGACAACCTGGTTACCCGTGCGGCGGATGTTGTCCTGAAAGAAAGGAAAAAACTTATTCTGGTACCCAGAGAAACCCCTCTGAATCTGATTCATCTGAGAAACATGACACAAATCACTGAAGCCGGAGGAATCATAGTTCCTGCTTCTCCTTCATTTTACTCTCATCCCCGGTCCATAGAAGAAGCCGTCAGGACGGTTGTAGAGAGAATCCTCCAGCTTAGCGGGCTGGAAGGGAAAAAATATCAATGGGGAATGGATTAAAATAACAAAAGCCCGCGAATTGCGGGCTTTATCGGGTGAAAGACCGGGATCGAACCGGCGACCTCTAGAGCCACAATCTAGCGCTCTAACCAGCTGAGCTACATCCACCATTTGCGGGCACAAAGATAAATATTAATTCTTTTGAAACAAGCATTAAAAAAATCATCCGGCGTTTTTATAAAGAGGAAGCCTATTTCAAAAAAATAGTTAAAAACAGATGAAAACAAGTTATATAATATATTTTTGCATCGCTGAATGACCGATTATTACGTGATATATATCCATACGATGACTCTTCCGACCGGAGTATGCAAACTCCCTGTACAAAGGACCTTTTCATCCACCTTTTAATAACCTATCCCCGTTGAAATTTCTGACCAGTAAAGTCAATAATGTATTCGGAATGCAGGTATTTCAATTCCTGCGTTTTTTCGCCTTTCTGATCATCAGCATCTTCTTTACAAAGACTTCACTGAGTGAAACAGAAATCGGGGATTGGGAATATGTCATGTTTCTGACCGGAGCCCTGAGTTTTTCCTGGGTGACAGGGTTTATGCAATCCTTTATGACCCTGTTCAAAAGAAACAGGATCTTTCATTCCCCCAAATCCACTTACACACACACAGAAAAATCACCTGAATTCTTTAATGCCTTCCTGTTGTTATTGACATTCAGTCTGTTCTTTTCACTCTTTATTCTGCTCATGAACCGGAACGTTCCGGTCTTTTCCAATTTCGGATCTATCCCCTATGTGCGTCTGGTAGCTTTGTATTTTCTGCTGAGCCAGCCCACCGCACTGATCGAATACATCTACTTATTACGTAATAAGCCCAAACACATCCTGTATTACGGCTTTCTCACCTTCGGCCT
>JAQVSH010000172.1 GCA_028700615.1 Bacteroidales bacterium | reverse complement strand
GGACAATAGCATCCGAAGGAGCAGCTGTTCCTTCACCCGGAGTTACTTTGGCGGGAACCGGATACCAGATTTCAGTATTTTCCGGACGCCAGGTCTGGCCATTGGCGGGTTTTCCGCGTCTAACCTGAGGCTGAACCTGAGCAGACAAGCCCGCAACAATAAACGAAAAACAAACAAGAGTAAGAAGCTTTCTCATGAATTGACAATTTAGTATACGTTAAACTATAAATGAATTCTTTACACCATAATGCAATGTAAGAAAAAATTTACTCTCTTGTCCGGATTACATAAAAAAAGCGGCACTGAGGCCGCTATATATAAATGTAGTTCTGTGACATATTAAAGGGTATCGTAGGCCCATTTCAAATACATAGCTCCCCAGGTAAATCCGCCTCCAAAAGCGGCAAGGATAAGATTTCCTCCCTTTCTGAGCTCTTTTTCATTTTCCCATAAGCACAGCGGTATCGTGGCTGAAGTCGTATTGCCGTATCGGGAAATATTGATCATTACTTTTTCCGGAGGCAATCCCATACGGCGTCCCACAGCGTCAATAATCCGGAGATTTGCCTGATGAGGAACAAGCCAGTCGATGGTCTCAGGGGTCAAGTGATGACGATTCATCATTTCCACTGAAACATCTGCCATATTAGAAACTGCAAATTTAAAGACTGTTTTGCCTTCCTGATAAACAAAATGTTCACGAGCCTTCACCGTCTCAAAACTGGAAGGATTGAGAGATCCCCCGGCTTTCAGATATAAAAAGTCTCTTCCGGCGCCATCCGAAAAAAACAGATGATCCATCACACCCAGTTCTTCGGTAGTCGGCTCCAACAACAAAGCAGTACCTGCATCTCCAAAAAGAGGGCAGGTATTTCTGTCGGTATAATCCACAATAGAAGACATCTTATCCCCGGCCAGCAGCAAAACTTTTTTATATTGTCCCGATTCCACAAATTTGGATGCGG
The DNA here is from genome assembly GCA_028700615.1 of Bacteroidales bacterium. GTDB lineage: Bacteria > Bacteroidota > Bacteroidia > Bacteroidales > UBA4181 > JAQVSH01. The sequence continues at coordinate 3,884 of JAQVSH010000172.1, read as the reverse complement.
TTTCCAGCGCGTAGATAAATCCGCTGCAAGCCGCCTGTATATCAAAAGCCCAGGCATTTTTAATGCCCAGATTGTCGCAGGCAAGGCAGGCTGTACTGGGGAACTGCATATCGGGGGTCGTTGTTGCACAAATCACCAAGTCGATCTCGGAAGGAGAAACTTTTTTCTTGTTCAACAATTTTTTTGCAGCCTCAGAAACCATGAAAGCAGTTGCCTTGGAAGGATCCTTTAATATTCTGCGTTCTTTGATCCCGACGCGCTGCATAATCCACTCATCGGAAGTATCTACCATCTGGCTGAGTTCCTCGTTGGTCAGAATATATTCAGGAAGATAAGCATCCAATCCGGTGATCGTTGCTCTGATTTTATTCATATTACTTAAATAATTTTTCTATCCGGTCAGGTAATTCCGCACGAATAAAATTCCCGGTCTGAAGAATCATGGTCTTGATGGCCTTTTCATTAGAAATTCCATGACCAACCACTACATTGGCATCAATGCCCAGAACAGGAGTTCCTCCATAATTTTCGTAATTAAACCGTTCGAAATAATCATCCGAAATATTTCTGCTACGAATCATCCGATATAGACCTTCCGCTTCCTTTAAAACAACATTCCCCACAAAACCATCACAGACAATCACATCCGCCTGACCCCCAAAAATCTGATCTCCTTCAATATTACCAATAAAATTCAGGTTACTACTGGAGGACATCATCTGGAAAGTAGCCTTGGTCAATAGATTTCCCTTTTCATCTTCTGCCCCGATATTGAGCAGAGCTACTTTGGGATTGGCAATTTTAAACACATGTTTGGCATATAGAGATCCCAGCAATCCATACTGGCACAATACTTCAGGCTTACAGTCGGAATTCAGTCCAACATCCACCAATACACCAAAATTTCCATCCGGTCGGGGAATATTACTCATGATACAGGGCCGGATGATTCCGGAAATCGGCTTGATAATCTGAACTGCCCCAACCATCATAGCCCCGGTACTCCCGGCGCTGGCAAATCCATCAATCTCCTTGGAAAAAAGCATCCTGAATCCAACACTTATACTGGAATCCGGTTTCTGAACAAAAGCCTTGGCAGGATGATCCCCCATGCCGATGACCTCAGAAGCATGCTTAATAATAAAACGGGAAGGATCAAAAGAGTGCTTGGCACACTCTTCTTCAATCAATGCTTGATTTCCGATCAACACCAACTCGGCATCCGAAGGCAATTCTTCAAAGGCAAGTATAGCCCCTGCAACTGTTGTTACCGGAGCATAATCCCCACCCATCACGTCAAGTCCTATCTTCATAATCCGCTGGGCTAATGATTAAAATTAAACTAGGCCTTTTGCTGTGCAGGTTCGATCGCTAATTTCCCTCTATAATAACCACATTCAGGGCATACCCTATGATACAACACCGTTGCGCCGCAATTCGAGCACTTTGCCACCGTAGGGACCATCGCCTGGTCGTGTGATCTTCTCTTGTCTCTACGCTGTTTGGAGTGTCTGCGTTTAGGATTTGGCATTTTAGTATGAATTAAATTGTTAAAAGTATGTTTAAATATTTAGTTTAGCTCAGAATTATCATCAATCAAATATTCTCTCAATTTTGCCAGCATTTCAGGATTACAACCGCTTTTCCCGGTTTCATCCACAGCATGAACCCTTTTCAATGGAAGACTCAGATGGGCAAATTCATAAAGATACTGTGACACATCCAGTTCATCTTCGGCCCGCGACAATATCAGCAGATTTTCATCCTGCTCTACTGTCTCCTCTCCAAATTTCACGTAAATTTTCCCGTCATATTCAACAGGCAAATCTACAGGATCCAAACAACGATCACAAATGACAGTAGCAACCCCTTTCAAAAGAAACTGCACTTCCATGAAGTTGCTTTTCTTATCAAGAATCACTTCCGCCGAAATTTCTGCGCCAAGGATTTCAGAAGTTTCCACTTGCTGGAACAAAGACGTAGAAACCTCAAAATCAAACCTGTGAACTCCCTGCTTCAGGCCTTTAAAGGGAATGCTGAATGCTTTATCTCGTATCACTTGTCTAAAAATGAGTCTGCAAATTTATAGAAATTAATGGGAATAAAAAAAAAGAATGATTTTCATACAGTTTTTTTACCTTTGCACGCCCTTATAACCCAAATGCAACCGAAAAGGTGCAGGGGCCGATTTTTACGATACAAATATTGGAATTCCAACCGAATCATATGACTCAAATTAGAAATATCGCGATTATTGCGCATGTCGACCATGGTAAAACCACTTTGGTGGATAAAATGATTGTTGCCTGCAAGGTTTTCAAGCAATACGAAAACACACAGGATTTTACTATGGACAGCAGCGGACTCGAAAGAGAAAGAGGCATTACTATTCTGGCCAAAAATGTATCCGTACGTTATAAAGATGTAAAGATTAATATTATTGACACTCCTGGTCATGCTGATTTCGGAGGAGAGGTGGAAAGAGTTTTAAATATGGCAGACGGGGTACTCCTGCTGGTAGACGCTTTTGAAGGCACCATGCCACAGACCCGCTTTGTCCTTCAGAAAGCGCTCAATCTGGGACTGAAACCTATCGTAGTCATCAACAAAGTAGATAAGCCCAACTGCCGCCCGGAGGAAGTCCACGAGGAAGTTTTCGATCTGATGTTCAACCTGAATGCAAACGAAAACCAGCTTGATTTTCCGACTATTTACGGTTCTTCTAAGGAAGGATGGATGGGAACTGACTGGAGAAAACCCACCGGAGACCTGAACGCCTTACTGGATGCTATTCTGGAACACATCCCCGCGGCTCAATCGATCGAAGGAACTCCCCAGATGCTCATCACTTCCCTGGAATACTCTTCCTACGTAGGCAGAATTGCCGTAGGAAAACTGCACAGAGGGACCCTGAAGAGCGGAATGCCCGTATCGTTAATGAAAAGAGACGGAGAAGTGGTAAAAACCCGTATCAAAGAATTACTTCTTTTTGAAGGGCTCAGTAAAAAGAAAGTCGAAGAAGTACAATCAGGAGATATTTGTGCCGTCGTGGGAGTAGAAGGATTTAATATCGGAGATGCCATTCTGGATATTGACAATCCCGAATCTATGGGAACCATCAGTGTAGATGAGCCTACCATGAGCATGGTCTTTACCATTAATAACTCCCCATTCTACGGAAAAGATGGTAAATATGTCACCTCCAGGCATCTAAAAGACAGACTGGACCGGGAATTGGAAAAAAACATTGCATTGAAGGTAAAACCTACTGACTCTGCAGACGCTTTTACCGTATTCGGACGGGGCATCCTTCATCTTTCGATTCTGATTGAAACCATGAGACGCGAAGGATACGAACTTCAGGTCGGGCAGCCCCAGGTAATTATTAAGGAGATTGACGGCGTAAAATGTGAACCCATCGAAGAACTCACCATTGATGTCCCTGAAGAATATTCAGGAAAAGCCATTGAAATGGCCACCCGCCGCCGTGGAGAAATGATTTCCATGGACACTAAAGGAGAACGCATCCAGCTTCAGTTTACCATTCCTTCAAGGGGAATTATCGGAATGAGGACCCAGTTACTGACCGCCACAGCCGGAGAAGCTGTTATGACACACCGGTTTCTTGAATTCGGCCCCATGAAGGGAGACATTGAAATGCGGATCAACGGATCACTGATTGCTATGGAAACAGGAAGCGCCATTGCATACGCCCTGGACAAACTTCAGGACCGCGGAATATTTTTTGTAGATCCGGGAGAACCCATCTATGAAGGACAGGTTGTAGGAGAAAACACCCGCGCCGGAGACATCTGTCTTAACCTGACCAAAACCAAAAAACTGTCAAATATGCGTGCATCGGGTTCTGATGAAAAGGCAAAAAT
>JAQVSH010000171.1 GCA_028700615.1 Bacteroidales bacterium | reverse complement strand
TTCCGAAGAAGAAATCACCAGATATCTTCCTTCAAACCTGATACTGAAATAATATTCCTATCCAATCGTTATTAAACGAAGAAGCCGTCCTGAACTGATCGGGACGGCTTCTTCGTTTATTGTATCATGCAGGCTAAAAATTCATAGCCTGAGAAAAATCAGCAATAATATCTTCAATATGTTCTATCCCCAGAGAAACCCTGAGCAGGCCGGGATAAACCCCCGCAGCTTTCTGATCCGCTTCGCTCAGTTGGGCATGTGTTGTTGCAGAGGGCTGAATAATTAATGTCCTGACATCTCCCACATTGGCTACATGGTAGACCAGTTGCATATGGTCAACAATCTGCATCGCCTGTTCTTTTCCACCCTTCACGATAAAAGAAAGACATGGGCCAAACCCGTTCTTTAAGTATTTTTGGGCATTCTCGTAATCGGGATGATCGGGCAAACCGGGATATGAAACCTGAGACACCGCGGGATGTTTCTTTAACCATTGAGCCAGCGCCATGGCATTTTCACATTGCTTCTGAGCCCTGAGGGAAAGAGGTTCAACCCCCTGAATCATCATAAATGAATTAAAAGGACTCTGGCAAGGCCCGAGATCTCTCACGCCTTCTACTCTGGCCTTAATAATAAAGGCCATATTGCCAAATTGCTGCCAAAACCTCAACCCGTGATAGCCTTCAGAAGGCTCCGTAAACTGAGGAAACTTTCCGTTACCCCAATCAAAATTTCCGGCATCCACAATAATACCTCCCATTGAATTGCCGTGTCCTCCTATCCATTTGGTAGAAGACTCCACAATAATATCAGCCCCGTAATCAATCGGACGGCACAAATAACCGCCTGCACCAAAGGTATTGTCGACCACCATAGGAATCTGATGTGCATGAGCTAACGCGGCCAGCGCCTCAAAATCCGGAACAGAAAAGGCAGGATTTCCAATGGACTCAACATAAATCAATTTCGTCTTATCATCGATCAGCTTTTCAAAAGAAGCCGGATGATTGTCCCTGGCAAAACGGGCTTTTATTCCAAACCGATTAAAAGAAACCTTAAACTGGTTAAATGACCCTCCGTAAAGGAAAGGAGAAGTCACAAAATTGTCTCCACATTCCAATAAGGTATTCAAGGCAATAAACTGAGCCGAGTGTCCAGAGGAAACGGCAAGTGCACCGACTCCGCCTTCCAGAGCTGCTATTCTTTGTTCAAAAATATCATTGGTGGGGTTCTGAAGACGGGTATAAATATTACCAAATTCTTCCAGATTAAACAATCGGGCCCCATGAACAGCATTCTTAAAAGCATACGCAGTAGTCTGATAAAGAGGCACTGCAGCCGCTCCCGTAACAGGATCCGGACGGTAACCGGCATGTACCTGCAACGTTTCAAAATGAAGAGAAGATTTTTTCATCGTTCATCCATCTAAGACGTAAACTTAATACCACTAAAATACCATTCAGCCGAGGAAAAGTTGTTATTAATGACAGGAACCGCCTTCACAACCAGAGCATCCGCCGGAGCATCCGCAATCATCAGCATGAATATGACCATGAGCCAGTTCTTCTTCCGATGCATCACGCAGATCCACTACGGACCCGGTAAAATACAGATCGTCCCCTGCCAGCGGATGGTTAAAATCCATCACCACTTTATCGTCTGTAATCTCAATGATCATTCCTTCCATCCGGTTACCATCACTATCCATCATAGGAAGCACGTTATTCAGGAATAAAATGTCTTCATTGGTTTCTCCATCCTCTCCGACAAAGGCTGATGTAGGGACAGAAACCACGGCTTCTTCAATCGCTTCACCGTAGGCATCGGCAGCATTTAATTTAAATGCAAAAGAATCCCCTACTTTTAATCCGGCAATATTTTCTTCAAACTTAGGGAGCAGATTACCCATTCCAAAGATAAAAACCATCGGGCTTTCTGCTTTTACAGTTTCCACAATTTCTCCCTCAGGACCCTCAGTACGAAGTACATATGAAAGAGATACCACTTTTTGATTTGAGATCGTCATATAAACAGATTTGATATAAATATTAGGTCGGGCAAGTTAAGGGGTTTTTGGCATCTTACAAAATTATTTTAAGATCTGACCAAATATTTTAACCCTAAAATTAGATTTTATCGTTTTTAAAACAGATATTTGTACAATTATTATTTATTTTTTAATTCTATTTTTATGGAAGGAACAGTTAAATGGTTTGATTCAGCCAAGGGGTACGGGTTTATCAGCACCCATGATGGAGATGTATTTGTTCATTACTCCGGAATCATCAAAGAAGGCTTCAAGTCTTTGCAGGAAGGCGAACGCGTAACTTTTGAAGTTACCGATGGCAAAAGAGGTCCGCAAGCAATCAACGTGAATTTAGCCGAATAATATCGCAGCCATAAATTCAATGAGTACGTAAAAGAGCCGTCTGATCGCAGACGGCTCTTTTTTATTTTTCCGGGACCACTGGTCCTACTTCATCTGCGCAGGGAAATAAAGATCCTGCGGGGTAATTCCGCACTCCTTAATCATCTGGACACAATATTCCAGCTTTCCGATATTGGGATCTCCGTTATTGGTGCCCATGGCAAGTTTCACTCCGGCCTGCTTAGCCATTTTGATAGTCAGAGCATTGGGAATATGGTATCGCGCATTGATTTCCAGCGCAATCTTTTTCTCAACCAGTTTATCAATCACTCGCTGAATTCTCTCCACCGTCCATAATTTATCATAATCTGACAACATGGCATTAGGTAAAAAACAAGGATTTACATATACATCGATCGGCTCTTTATCAAGCACCATAATGATTTTGTCTACAATCAAATCCATATATTTTTCCTGAGGAATATCAATAAAAACCTCATCATCTATCCAGAGACGGGTTCTTCTGCCTTTGTGATCAGTAAAAGTAAGCGCATCCGTAAAGACATAATCAAACTGATTCATCGCCTCTTCTGAAAAAGTATTCACCCATTCCCGGCCTTCACCCTGCATCGCAAAGAAAAAAGGCATATGCTGCGTACTGTCATGGTAAGCATAAACTCCCGCATCATCGGTAATCGGAAATCCAATGCCGCAATTCGGGGCAATCCCATACTCAATACCTGTCTTCATAGCATTGGCGTGTGCCTGTTCTTTACTCCACCCCTTAAGATGAACATGAAAATCTATTACCGGAAAGTTCCTTTGCTGCAATTCAATAATGTCATCGTCCTTTTCCTCCGAGATTTCTTCGGCTAATGCCGGAAGAATCGTATCTTCATCCAGAGGCTTAACCTGAATGTTTTTCATTTGCAAAATCCCGGAATAATTTTTCAATACAAAGGTGCCCGACCCAAAAACTTTGGTTGCATTTTCAGGCAAACGGAAAGGTTCTCCGGGCTGTACATAATTCACCACGGGAATTTCATTGATTCTGACAACCACTTTTTGACCAACCACCAGAATGTTTAATGTAAACCACTGACCATTCGCTGCCATAGTCTTATAAAGGTTTCTGACGGTAGCCAGACTCCCTGTTTTTCTCATTTCATCGGCCCCGTATGTATTGTTAATCAACACTTCATATCCTGATAACAACGAAGGATCGCTCTGAAAAAACAAGCCGGCCACGGTAGAAGAATCGGTCAGTATCTCGGCAGAAAATTCAAAATTTTTAAAATCCTTGTTATTTTTACCATAGGACCAGGTACTTCCTTCAAAAGAATACACCCCCGCGGATGGAGAAAGGAACTCTCCGTTTTCCATGTTTTTCCACTGATCCATTGAATTCCATTTATTTACATGTTCTCCGGAACATGCCCACAATCCCAGTATGGTAAACAATACCAGACCAGACTCTACAAATTTTCCCATTTTAATATAATTAATGACTCATCCCACCCGGGATAGCCGGACTAAATTGTTTTAACGTACTCCGAAAGAGACTTCAATCTCTCATAAGTCTGTTTTGAAACAGGAACCAGGGGCAGACGAAATATATTCCCGCAAATTCCGAGGATTTCCATCACTGCTTTAACCCCTACCGGATTGCCTTCGCAAAAGAGTGCTGCATAAAAATCCATTAATGCATAGTGTATTTTTCTGGCACCCTCAAAATCCCCTGAAGAGGCAAGACGCACCATGGATGAAATCTGCGCAGGAAAAGCATTGGCTGCTACTGAAATCACGCCGGCTCCGCCCATGGCCATAATCGGCAGCGTCAATCCGTCATCCCCGGAAATCAGGGAAAAATGTTCAGGAGCACCTTTCAGGATTTCCATCATTTGTCCTAAATTACCGGAAGCCTCTTTCACGGCCACAATATTAGGACATTCCCTGGCAAGGGTAAGCGCAGTTTCCGCATTAAGGTTGGTCACCGTCCTGGTAGGAACGTTGTATAGGACTACCGGGACAGGACTTTTTTCTGCAATAACGGAAAAATGCCGGATGAGTCCCTCCTGAGAAGGTTTATTATAATAAGGAACTACCGAAAGCAATCCCTGAACTCCTGAAAAATCAGTTTTTTCTATTGCATCACAAACTTCCGCAGTATGATTGCCTCCAATGCCGTACAGTACCGGCAACCGATTGGCGTTAACCTCGAGTACCTTTTTCAATACCAGACATTTCTCTTCAAAACTTAAAGTAGGGGTTTCGCCAGTAGTTCCAAGCACTACCAGATAATCGACTTTACCATCAATCACATGATTAACAATAGATTCAAGAGCATCAAAGTCAATTTTTAAATCTTGTGTAAAAGGAGTCACCAAGGCAACCCCCGTACCTGTAAAAGGATATGTGTGCATAAGCTATCAGAATAGAATCCGACAAAAATAGAGGAAAAAATCAAATGAACAACGAATACTTACAAGGAAGGAAAGCACCTTGAATATTTAATCAGGTTTTCTATTTTCATTTGGTATGATTCTACTTTCCC
>JAQVSH010000170.1 GCA_028700615.1 Bacteroidales bacterium | reverse complement strand
CTGAATGGAAGGAGAAATTGTCCCAGGTCAGGGGACTGGATATTGTGGTATCGGATGTACTGGAGAAAAGCGCGACGGTTGAGGACAGGGCCAATCACGTGGATATTGCCGATCTGCTGATAAGGCAGCAGCGGAAAGAGCATATTGCCATTACTCCCGTTGAGAGGTATGAGGATCCCAGGATGCATCCCACTTTTTTGAAATTGAAGAAACTAGCTGACGTGGGGAATATGGACGGACTTGCCATGCTCATTAATGAGCTGGATTTGGAGGTGGTGGGGATGAGGGAGGGCTAGTCTATCAGGCAGTGGAGGAAAAAACCTGCTTGCCTTGTTGTTGTTCCATTGCTGTTACGGCAGGCAAACTTATATCATTCATAAAACGGATAAGCAATTTGATTACCTCTATTTGCTAACGTGCCGTTTGCAGTATATCCGCTTTTGTATGTCTTGCATTGGCCCTGTATATTAGTGTGAGTAATTCTATTGTCTCCTTTTTCAGGCTCTTCCCCACAGTATATTTGTATTCTTTGCTAAAATCCTTTGTAAACTGGAAGATTGCCAGAAGCAAATCATACGTTGCTATATATACCGGAAGTTAGTTATAATGTGCCGAAATCAAAAAATCGGCCGCCTGCGGCGGTAATGATAAAATAAATCAAATAGTCAAATAATCAAATAAATTAATAATCCCTGACGCAACGGACAGAAAACCCGAATCCCTTATAGCTGTAGTACCTGTTTACGTCGAGGTTATCGTAGCTCAGGCTGCGGTCCCAGGCGTTATACGTACTGAGCTGCGAAGAACTCCACCAGTAACCGGCGTAGCCAATGTCGACGTCGTAACCAAAGTAGTATGCCTCATCGTAGCCACGGTTGCCTCCCGGAAGAGCCGTAAAACCTGATTTGTTCCTGTATGCAGGATAATCGGTATTGCCCACACTTCCTGTTTCGGAATAAGAGTTCCAGCCGCTTGCACTCGCCAGTGATTTGCCAATTTTATTACCTGTTGTGCTACCGTCATAATTGTACCCGTTGGCAATCAGGTAGTTTTCCAATTGTGTCCACTCTGCATCGCTGGGTAAATGCCAGCCGTCAGGACAGACTGTCAGTGCCGCCGGCCAGTTATACAACACACCGTAAGTATTATAATTATTCGTTGCCTTTGCAGCACTTACATTCGTGCCGTTGTAATCGTACACATAGTAATAAGGAGTGGTCTCGGATTCTGCTACAGGACCTGCTACGCTGGGAAGATACGCCAGGTTCTCGGCCATCCAGGTCTGGTTGCCAATTTTCACTGTTTTGTACACTTTGCCATCCCTGGGATCGGTAAAGGTGTTGCCTACCATTCCCGGGCTTGGGTTTGGGCTTGGACTCGTTCTAAAAGATTTCATCAGCTCCCCGTAGACTGTTCCTTGTGCGTTTCTTGCATAAGCCCTGACATAGTAAGTGGTATTGGGAGAAAGACCGGCGATATTGCTTGTATAAGTTCCAGATCCAGTACCATTTATTGTCTTGAAATCTGATGTCGTGGGATACGGCGAAGTGCTCCAGCAGACACCGCGGGCTGTTATTGATGATTCATCATCTGAAGCCACATTCGCTGAAAAGGTGGCAGTAGTGGTTGAAATGTTGGTTAGCTGACCTATGGTAACTTTAGGTAGAGTAACACTTTTCACACAACGAACAGAAAATCCGTTATCTCTTAGGCTATTGAAGCTCCTGTTGATTTTGCTTTGATTGTAGGATAGGCTCCGGTACAAGGTGCTATTCGAACCGCTCACCAAAGAACTCCACCAGTAGCTGAAGCCACCACCTCCGTAAAAGGAACCACTGAGAGAGCGGCTACCACCCGGAAGGGCAGAGAACCCGGACTTGTTTATGTATTCGGGATAATCGGTATTGCCGGGTGCTCCTTCTTTGTCTGCATAATTCCAATCAGTAGCACTTGCCATGGATTTGGCAATTTTAGCTCTATCATCATCTCCACTTGGAGAACCATCATAATTATGGTTATTGTTAGCTAAATATGTTTCCAGTTGTCCCCACTCATTATCACTAGGTAAATGCCAACCTTTAGGACAGGCTGTCTTTGCCGCATACCAGCTATAGAGGACCCCATAGGTTTGGTAATCGGCCGTGGCTTTAGCTTCCGCTACGTTTGTACCGTAGTAATCGTAAACGTAATAATATGGATCTGTTTCATGGTCTGTGTCTTCTGAGCCTGTTCCCGGACCCACTACATAGGGCAGATACGCCAGGTTTTCTGCCATCCATACTTGCGAACCAATGGTTACTGTTTTGTACATTTTGCCATCCCGGCTGTCGGTGAAGGTGTTGCCTACGATTCCCTGGGTTGGGGTTGGGTTTGGACTTGTGCTAGTTCTAAAAGCTTTCTGCACCCCGTAAGCTGTCCCTTGTACGTTTGTGGCATAAGCCCTGACATAGTAAGTGGTATTGGGAGAAAGGCCGGTGATTTTATTGGTATAATTTCCCAAGCCAGTACCGTTTGTTGTTCTAGAATTTGATGTCGTGGGATTCTGTGATGTGCTCCAACAGATGCCGCGGGCTGTCACAGCAGCTCCTCCAGCGGCTGTTACATTACCCGAACAGGACGCTGTGTTCTTGCCTACGCCAAAAACATTACCTGTGGTAACCATAGGTAGAATATTCCCTTTTACACAACGGACAGAAAACCCGACTCCCCCACTGTCGACGCTCCTGTAAACGAGGCCGAGGCCGTAGACCAGGTAGGGGTACCAGGCGAGAAGTTCATTGTTCTGTGTAGAACTCCACCAGTGGCCGGAGATCCCAACGTTGAGGAACGTACCATTAGTACCGCGGTAACCACCCGGAAGGGCCGTAAAACCAGACTTGTTTCTGTATGCGTCATAAGCGGTATTGGTATTGCCAATTGCTCCTGCATTTGTTGAAGAGTTCCATCCGGTAGCACTTGCCAAGGATATAGCAATTTTATTACCTGTAGTAGTACCGTCATAATTGTAACCGTTGGCAATCAGGTATTCTTCCAGTTGTGTCCATTCTGCATCACTGGGTAAATGCCAGCCGTCAGGGCAGGCTTCCATTGCCGCAGGCCAGTTATACAAAACCCCATAGGCTTTATAGTTGGCAGTGGCTTTGGCTTCAGCTACGTTTGTACCGTTATAACCATAAACGTAATAATATGGATCTGTGCCAGATTCTGTTTCCGGCCCAACCACAAACGGCAAATACGCCAGGTTTTCAGCCATCCATACCTGCGAGCCAATGGTTATTGTTTTGTACTGATTACCATCACGGGAATCGGTAAAACTCCCATCGCCCGGGTCTTGTTCCTGTTGTGTTTTAAAAGTTCTCTGCTCCCCATAGGTTGTCCTTTGAGAATTTGTGGCATATGCCCTCAAATAATAGGTGGTATTAGGTGAGAGGCCGGTGATATTGCTGGTATAAGTTCCCAAACCAGTGCCGTTTGTTGTCTTAGAGTTTGATGTCGTGGGATTCTGAGATGTGCTCCAACAGACGCCGTGGGCTGTTACTGATAAGCCTCCATCTGAAGTCACATTCCCTGAACATGTGGCGGTCGTCGTAGTGATATTTTTTACCTGACCTGTGGTAATAGAGAGTAGATTATTATCCCGTAAGCAACGGACGGAAAACCCGGATTCCTTGGCGTCTCTGGTCCTGCTTACGCCGCTGTCATTGTAGTACAGGTACCGGAGCCAGGCGCTATTTGTACTGCTCTCCGTAGAACTCCACCAGTTATCGTTGCTGCCAATGCTGCTGAATGTACCACCGTAGTAACGGTAGCCTCCCGGAAGAGCTGTAAAACCGGATTTATTCCTGTATGCAGGATAATCGGTATTGCCCACAGTCCCTGTTCCGGAACCAGAGTTCCAGCCGCTTGCACTCGCCAGAGATTTAGCAATTTTGTCTCTGCCCCCACCGGTGGTCCCATCGTAATTATGCCCATTGTCGGCCAGGTAATTTTCCAACTGTGTCCACTCTGCATCACTAGGTAAATGCCAGCCGTCAGGGCAAGCAGACAGTGCCGCCTTCCAGTTATAGAGGACACCGAAGGTTGCATAGGTGAATGTGGCTTTGGCTGCAACTACATCTGCGCCGTCATAGCCGTAAACATAGTAATAGGGTTCTGTAGCAGAACCTGTTCCCGGACCCACTACATAGGGCAGATACGCCAGATTTTCAGCCATCCACATTTGCGAGCCTATGGCTACTGTTTTGTACACTTTGCCATCCCGGCTGTCTCTAAAGGTATTGGGAGCGTTTTGTGGTGAAGATGTAAAGGAATAAATGAACACCAAAGCAAATAGGGAAATAATCGTTTTTTTCATGTCCATTAGTTTAGTGAATAAATGCATCAATAATTAGTTCTGTATCCCTTCTGCCACTATCAGGCGATTAAAAACGGTACGTTATTTCGGAATCATTATAGGAGCAAAGGGAGCAGTTGGAACGTCAGATGGAACGTTTATTGAAACATGAATTGGTACTCTATTCAAAAATAAAGAATTTTTCCATTAGTTCCAACTATGACTTTGATTTTGACATGTTTATCCTTTTGATTTGTATTTTTTCTGATAATTAGAAAGAAATTAATCACGGACGATAGTATTATATTATCGTTAGGCATTATCAAAGTATATAATGTTCCGCGTGTCCCACCTGTCCCAGGTGTCCCATTCTTTTGAGTGGGACAACAAGGGCCCCGGATACAAAACCGCCCCCGAATTGGGGGCGGTTTTTACAGCTTGTCTATCAAGTCCGCTTTGATGTCGATGTTTATGGTTCTATAGCGGGCGAACGCCCTACTCCCCTCTTTATGCCCGCTGAGGCTGCCGACCAGGTTGGGATCCTGCACCTTATTGTAAAGGTTCCCGACAAAAGTCCTTCTCGCTAAATGCG
>JAQVSH010000169.1 GCA_028700615.1 Bacteroidales bacterium | reverse complement strand
CAATATCGCCTGCCGGGTTCCGTTTGTGGCCATTACCAACGGCAATGTATTGTTTGCATGTACTATTGATTTCAGTCGGAAAAGCTGGAATTATCTCTCTTCATTTCCTGACTACAACGATCTTATGCCTAAAGTATAAGTTGGAAGAATAACACATCCATCCATTGATTTCCGTTTTTTATCCAATTTTTCTGAGTCCCGGTTTGTATAAATTTCTGTTTTTTGAAAAGTCGGAGACTGGGTTCATTGTCTGCCGGAATACTGCAGTATAATTGGTACAATCCGATTCTTTCGCGGGCATATCTGATCAGAATTTCCAGAGATTCAGCCGCATAACCCTTATTTCTGTACTCTTTTTCCGCAATCAGAATTCCTATGCCAGCCCGAAGATTCAGCGGATCAAAATCAAACAGATCAATGGATCCGATGGTTACTTTAGATTTCGGAACATCGATCATCAACCTGAGTTGTTTCGCACTCCATAAATCCTCATCGCGAGCCTGTTCCAGATATTGCTGAAGAATGTGCCGTGAAAATGGGGTGACCGTATTGCTGACAGACCAGGACTCTGTATCATTCTCCCATTGATATAACAGAGACAGATCTTCCGGTTCAAGCGCACGCAGACGGACTCTTTCACCATGCAAAAGATTTCCCATTTCCAGATTTTTTTTAGATGATACTTTTACAAAGTACTAAAAAGCCGGGATATATCATGCCTATTTTGAAAGTATTCTTGGTTTTTTTATAACTTTGGCGACTAAATGTATGCTTGAAAAGGAAAATGACTATGAGTGTGAGGATTTTTGCCGGATTACTCTGCATGATAATGTTTGCATTTTTTTCGGTTTGTACCGCGAAGTCTTACAAACCGTTGAATCCCGATGCAGGCTAAAATAATTAGTATATTGTTATCATTAAACCCTGAATGGACTCCGAATGATTTTTCAGATGCAGAAGGACCGTGTTTTGCTTTGTCTGTAAGTAAATTCTGAATGAGAAGTCCACAAGATCATTGAAAATTAAAATTTAATCAGATGAATGGATTTAAAATTATTGTTTTGGCTAAACAAGTGCCTGACACCCGTAATGTGGGTAAAGATGCTATGAAAGAGGACGGAACAGTGAACCGTGCTGCTCTTCCAGCCATCTTTAACCCTGAAGACCTCAATGCATTGGAACAGGCATTACGGATTAAAGAGGCTCATCCCGGATCTACCCTGACGATTCTGACCATGGGTCCCGGCCGGGCTGCAGACATCATCAGAGAAGCCCTTTTCCGCGGTGCTGATGACGGCTTCCTCCTTACAGACAGAGCTTTTGCCGGATCTGATACGCTTGCCACCTCTTATGCGCTGGCTAAGGCCATTGAAAAGATCGGAAGACCTGATCTGATTGTATGCGGACGCCAGGCGATTGATGGGGATACTGCACAGGTTGGCCCCCAGGTGGCTGAAAAACTTGGGTTTCCCCAGATAACTTATGCTGAGGAAGTGAATATTGAGGGGGATGTAGTGCGTGTAAAGCGGAGACTGGAAAGAGGGATAGAAATTGTAAAAGCCTCTTTACCTTTACTGATTACTGTGAATGGTTCAGCTCCTGAATGTCGTCCCAGAAATGCCAGAATGGTAATGAGATATAAAAAAGCCACAACCCTTACGGAACGTCAGTCTGCCAATGAAGATTACTTACGTATGTATACTTCACATCCTTATCTAAACATTGAAGAAATTGGTTTTAAAGATTTGGATGCCAATATTGATGATTGCGGGTTAGCCGGATCTCCTACTAAAGTAAAAAAGATCGAGAATGTGGTTTTTCAGGCCAAAGAATCCATGGTAATGCCTGCCACCGACCATCATCTGGATGCCCTGATGAAGGAACTGATCATAAACCATACGCTGGGATAATTCAACCGTTTAATCATCTGTTAATCATCATTTATTATGAACAATATATTTGTATACTGCGAGGTTGAAGGCGGTGTCATTGCCGATGTCAGTCTCGAACTTTGTACCAAAGGCCGTAAATTGGCAGACCAGCTGCATTGTCAGTTGGAAGCTGTAGTGATCGGAGCCAATCTTTCGGGGGTTGAAAAACAACTCTACCCCTATGGTGTGGATGTAGTCAATATTGCTGATGACCCGCGGCTCGAACCTTATACAACCCTTCCCCATACCTCTGTGATGATTCAACTCATCCGGGAAGAACAACCGCAGATTGCCCTGATGGGGGCTACCACCATCGGCCGTGATCTGGGCCCCAGAGTATCCAGCGCCCTGCACAGCGGATTGACCGCAGACTGCACCTCTCTGGAAATTGGAGACCATGAGGATAAAAAGAACGAAAAAGTCTATAAGGACCTTCTTTACCAGATCAGGCCCGCTTTTGGCGGAAATATCATTGCAACCATTGTGAATCCTGATTGCCGTCCTCAAATGGCCACGGTTCGCGAGGGCGTGATGAAAAAGGAAATCCTGAGCAAACACTACGTCGGTACCGTTAAAAATCTTGAAGTTTCCCGTTATGTCAACGATTCTGATTTTGTGGTTTCTGTGATTGAAAGACATATGGAAAAATCCAAAGTCAACCTGAAAGGCTCTTCTATTGTGATCACCGGAGGGTATGGCGTAGGATCCAGGGAAGGTTTTGACCAATTATTTGAACTGGCCTCGGTAATCGGGGCAGAAGTAGGGGCTTCCCGTGCTGCGGTAGATGCCGGATTTGCCGACCATGACCGCCAAATCGGACAGACCGGGGTGACCGTAAGGCCCAAATTGTATATTGCTTTCGGAGTGTCCGGTCAGGTTCAACATGTAGCCGGTATGCAGGAATCCTCTATGATTATCTCTGTAAACAATGATCCAAAGGCACCGATTAATGCCATTGCCGATTATGTAATTCAGGGAGATGTGAACGATGTGGTTCCCAAAATGATCAAATATTATAAAAAGAATACCAAATAAAAAGGAGATCGGATATGGCTAATTTTTATACGGACAATGATAGTTTACGATTCCATCTGACGCATCCGCTGATGCCGAAAATTGTCGGAATCAAAGAACAAAACTATAAAGACAAAGATATTTTTGAAGATGCCCCCGTGGATTTTGAAGATGCTATGGACAATTATGATAAAGTCCTTGAAATCGTCGGAGAAATCTGTGGAGATATCATAGCCCCCAATGCTGAGGCTGCGGATCATGAAGGTCCCCATCATGAAAACAACAGGGTAAACTATGCTCCTGTAACCCAGCAAAACCACGATGTGCTGACCCAGGCGGGAGTTTATTCCATGTCCCTTCCCCGGGAATACAACGGACTGAATTTTACCATGGTCCCTTATGTGATGGCTGCTGAGCTGGTCTCCCGTGCAGACGCTGGTTTCGGGAATATCTGGGGATTACAGGACTGCGCCGAATCCATTCATGAATTTGGTTCTAAAGCCCTTAAAGAAAAATTCCTTCCCAGAATCAGCCAGGGAGCCACCTGCTCCATGGACCTGACTGAGCCGGATGCCGGGAGTGATCTTGGTGCGGTTCAGATGAAAGCCACCTGGGATGAATCCAAAGGGTGCTGGCTGTTGAACGGAGTCAAACGTTTTATTACCAATGGAGATGCCGAAATCAAACTGGTTCTGGCCCGTTCGGAAGAGGGAACCACTGACGCCAGGGGACTTTCTTATTTTGTATATGACAAAAACGATCAAGCCGTAAAAGTTCGCCGGATTGAGAATAAACTGGGAATCAAAGGATCTCCCACCTGTGAACTGGTATTTACCAATGCTCCCGCCCAGATTGTAGGGGATCGGAGAATGGGACTGATCAAATATGTAATGTCCCTGATGAACGGTGCACGGTTAGGCGTCGGAGCCCAGTCTGTGGGAATTTCGGAAGCTGCATACCGTGAAGGACTGGCCTATGCCAAAGAACGTAAACAATTCGGGAAAGCCATTATTGAGTTTCCTGCAGTGGCTGAATTACTGTCCAATATCAAAGCCAAACTGGATGCCTCCAGGGCCCTGTTGTATGAAACCACTCGTTTTGTAGATATTTACAAAGGATATAGCTTCCTGGAAGAAACCAGAAAACTGGAAAAAGAAGAAAGGGAAGATGCTAAAGAAAATCAGAAGCTTGCTGATTTTTTTACCCCGCTTTTGAAACTTTTTTCCAGCGAATACTGCAACCAAAATGCCTACGATGCATTGCAGATACACGGCGGATCCGGATTTATGAAGGACTATCCTATTGAACGGATCTACAGGGATGCCCGTATTACCACGATTTACGAAGGCACCTCGCAATTGCAGGTGGTCTCTGCCATCCGCGGAGTCACTACCGGAGCTTTCTCAAAAAGAATCAAAGTCTACGAATCCATGGAAGTCCTTCCGGAGCTGGAGTTTTTACGTCAGGACCTCATCTCCATGACTGAAGACTACAATCAGGCCATTGCCCTAGTCACCGGCGAAGGCAGCACTCCCGAATATGTAGACTTTCATGCCCGTCGTCTGGTAGAAATGGCCGGACATATCATTATGGGTTATCTGCTGATACTGGATGCAACCCGTGATGACCAATTTGCAAGGTCGGCCCGGATCTATGTAAAATACGCACAGGCCCAATGCAAGGCACACATGACCTACATCGAACAGTTCAATCCTGATCAGCTCGGCGACTTCCGGGCCTGATCCCGGCGCCAATCCGAGCCATAACAAGGCTCAAGAAGTTCACAAAACAAAAGAGTGTCCCGAAAGAGACACTCTTTTTTTGTGCGCCATGGATGATGCATCACTGGACGATGAAATTCTGTTATGGGATCATTTCATAACCGGCAAATGAGCGGAGATCGGTGTGCTTTCCTCCGAAGAGATCAGGCAACGAAGTTCGCAGGGGGTCATCCGAAGCGATCAGGCAGCGGATTTACGCGTCGGGTCGGCTCAACTCGCTCCGTTCGCAGAAAACGAGAAACTCCTCTTTTTAGTCAGTGCTG
>JAQVSH010000168.1 GCA_028700615.1 Bacteroidales bacterium | reverse complement strand
TGAAGGGTCCAAATTTAAGGTAAAATCCGGAAATTGCGATTAGAAAAAAAGAATGGGTCCAAAGAAAGATGATAACGAATGGATTTTTTTAGTAGCTTTGGTACCTGAAAAATTGATGTTCGCGAGGAGGATGAAAGCTTCATTTATGTCTTATTTAATGAGAGCCAGTGTGTTATGGGCAGTTTGCCTGGTGGCTGGAGAAGTTTTATTCAGGTCGGTTTTTCAGGATGAGCGTTTTTACGGATTCTTCTTCAGCGTTTCTTTTTCCTTTTTAGTTTCTCTGCTGGGGTACTCTATTCTTAACCCGGCGATTCATTGTGACCGCTCAAAAATAGTTCAGCGTTTTTTATTGAGAACCACAATCCGGATCTTTCTTTACCTGATTTTTATGATCGTATGGGGTTTATCGATTTCCAGTCATCAGGAAACTTTTCTTCTTACGATGTTGTGCTTATATATTATTTTTTCGACTTTTGAAATTATGAGTTTGCTCCATGTTTTAAAAAAACCGATACTATAAAATTCCGAAATGCAGCGTATCGTATTTTTCATATTATTACTCACTATCGGGACAAGTGCCATCCCGGGAAAGGCTTTTGCCAATACTCAGCAGGATGAGAATTCCGGTATTCAGGTGGGTGACATCATTATGGAACATATTTTGGATAATCATCAATGGCATTTTTTATCCTATGGTAATATTCATCTGACCCTTGCTCTCCCTGTGATTGTATATTCCGAACAAACCGGATGGCATTGTTTCTTATCTTCCCGCTTATTGAAAGAAGCAAATACGTCCTATCAGGGTTTCTCCATTCCCACAGAGGGAACGTATAAAGGAAAAATTATTGAAACAGCTTCTGATGGAACCATTTCTCAACCCATTGATTTATCCATCACCAAAAATGTACTCGCCATTTTCGTGAGCATGTTACTCATGATAGCATTGTTTGTTTCTGCGGCCCGGAAATATGTAAAAAACCCCAAAGGAGCTCCGACCGGGGCACAAAATTTTGTTGAGATTTTTATTCTTTTCGTGCAGGATAACATTGCCCGGCCCAGTCTCGGAGAAGAAAAAGCTCCGAAATACTTGCCCTGGCTGCTTACCATCTTTTTTTTCATCCTGATTAACAATTTTCTGGGAATCATTCCGGGAGGGGCCAATGTTACAGGAAATATAACCGTCACCCTTTGTCTGGCTATTATTACCTTTTTTGTTACTTTATTTAGCGGCAATAAACATTACTGGCTGGATATCTTTAATACCCCCGGAGTACCCTGGTATCTCAAAATACCTGTACCTCTGCTTCCGTTTGTTGAGTTTCTTGGGGTCTTTATCAAGCCCTTCGTTTTAACTTTACGTTTGTTTGCCAATATGACAGCAGGTCATGTGATTGTATTGGGATTCATGATGATGATATGTATTTTTGGCGAGAACAATCCGTGGGCGGGCATTGGAGTCTCTCCTCTTTCGGTAATATTTTCTATTTTTATGAATGTCCTTGAATTACTGGTATCATTTATTCAAGCTTATGTATTCACCCTTTTATCCGCTCTTTACGTTGGATTTGCAATCGCTGAACCTAAACACGAAAAAACTGTATAATTAAAATAATATTCATCACTAATACTTCGAAATATGTTGTTAACAATTCTTTTACAAGCTGCCGGTTCGGGTATCGGATATATGGGAGCAGCACTGGGAGCTGGTTTAGCTGCCATAGGAGCAGGTTTAGGTATCGGGAAAATTGGGAGCAGTACTCAGGAGTCAATTGCCCGGCAACCAGAAGCTCAGGATGACCTGAGATCAAGCATGATTATTGCAGCCGCTCTGATTGAAGGGGTTGCATTTGCAGCCATTGTGGTTTGTCTGCTGATCGTTTTGATGAAATAAGGCATAGGCTGCTCTGTCGTATCTGACAGAACAGTCGGAATATTCTTTAAATGACTAAATAATGTATCCATGGAATTGATTACTCCTGAGTTTGGACTTCTATTCTGGATGTTTTTGGCATTTTTCCTGGTTTTCTTTATCCTGAAGCGATATGCGTGGAAACCTATTCTCAATGCCTTAAAAGACCGGGAAGATTCTATTCGGGAATCCCTGCGTCTTGCAGACAAGACCAAAACAGATATGGAATTGCTGCAATCGGAGAACGAGAAGAAGATTGTACAGATGCAAAAAGAGAAAGAAGGCATCTTACAGGAAGCCAGATCCATACGGGAAAAAATTATTGAAGAATCCCGCATGAAAGCTGTGAAGGAACGAAATGAAATGATGCTTGCAACAAGAAACGAAATCCAGGTTGAAAAGGATAAAGCCTTGAAAGAACTAAAGGATTCCGCTGCAGATCTTGCACTGCTCATTGCTGAAAAAATTCTGAAACAAAAACTTTCTGAAGAAGACGCCAGGAAAGCATTACTCAATAAAGAACTGAATGATCTGTCATTAAAATAACCCGATGGATACCAGCTATATACCTGTTAGATACGGAAAAGCGCTTTTTAAAACGGGCCAAGAACTCAATACAAAAGAAGATATTTTTGAAGATGTATTGTTTCTTGAACGAGTTTTGTCTGAAGTTCCCGCTTTAGAAAACATCCTTCAAAATCAGGTTATCAGGCCTTCTGTCAAGGCTTCTCTGCTGAAAGAGCTTTTTGAAAAAGAGCTATCGGTTCAGACCATGAACTTTCTGCTGCTGCTCATCAAAAACAGAAGAGAAGACAGACTCCGTGGCATTTTACATTATTACGTAAATTTATACAGAAAAGATCAGGGCATTGCTCTGGTAGAATTAACCATTCCAACTCCTTTGGATAATGAATTCAAAGAAAAAATTGTGCGGGTGGCTAAGCTTCTTTTTAAAACAGAAAATATAGAATTGACCGTAAGAGAAAATCCTTCTCTGATCGGAGGATTCATTCTTCAATCGGGTGATCTCAAGGCCGATGCAAGTGTCTCAGAACATCTGAAAGAAATGCACCAACATCTGAAAAATGAAAATACAGGACAAATATGACACGAATCAGACCCGCTGAAGTCTCCGAAATTCTGAAGACTCAGATTGAGAATTTCCAGTCGGAAACCCATCTGGAAGAGACCGGAACCGTTCTTGAAGTGGGGGACGGAATCGCCCGTGTATACGGGCTGGAAAAGGCAGAGTCCAACGAAATGGTGGAATTCTCCTCTGGTGTAAAAGGTATTGTGATGAATCTTGAAGAAGACAATGTTGGTATTGTGCTCCTGAATAATTCAGTACAAATCAGGGAGGGTGATTCTGTAAAACGGTTGGGAGTCATTGCCTCTATTCCTGTCGGAGAAGGTCTTCTGGGACGGGTTGTTAATACCATCGGAGAACCTCTGGACGGAAAAGGGCCTATAAAAGGCCGTCTATACGAAATGCCTCTGGAAAGAAAAGCTCCGGGGGTATTGTTCCGTCAACCCGTAAAAGAGCCTCTCCAAACTGGTATTAAGGCCATTGACGCCATGATTCCGATCGGAAGGGGTCAGCGTGAATTGATTATCGGGGACAGACAGACCGGAAAAACCTCTATTGCAATAGATACCATTCTGAACCAAAAAGAATTTTATGACCGGGGCGAAATGGTATATTGTATCTATGTAGCCATTGGGCAAAAGAATTCTACCATAGCCAATCTGGTCAAAACGCTGGAGGATTTTGGAGCTCTCCCCTATACGATTGTGGTATCTGCCTCAGCTTCTACTCCGGCAGCCATGCAGTTCTATGCTCCTTTTGCCGGTGCAGCGATCGGGGAATATTTCAGGGATACCGGAAGATCTGCTCTGGTAATTTATGATGACCTGTCCAAACAAGCAGTATCATACCGGGAAGTATCTCTGTTATTGCGCCGTCCCCCGGGACGGGAAGCCTATCCGGGAGATATTTTCTATCTCCACTCCCGTCTTTTGGAAAGAGCCGCTAAAATTATTGAGAATGATGAAATTGCGGCTCAGATGAACAATATTCCCCATTCTCTCGATGGATTAGTCAAGGGGGGTGGATCCTTAACCGCTTTGCCTATTATCGAAACACAGGGAGGCGATGTTTCCGCTTATATTCCTACCAATGTAATTTCAATTACCGATGGTCAGATCTATCTGGAAACAGCCCTTTTCAATGCCGGAATACGTCCGGCCATTAATGTGGGAATTTCCGTTTCCAGAGTTGGGGGTAATGCCCAGATAAAATCTATGAAAAAGGTTTCAGGTACCTTAAAACTGGATCAGGCTCAGTTCAGGGAATTGGAATCTTTCTCAAAATTCGGATCAGAACTGGATCAGATTACTAAAATGGTTCTGGATAAAGGGACGAAGAATACGGAACTCCTTAAACAGGGATTGCATCGCCCTATGCCGGTAGGAAAACAGGTTGCCGTTATTTATTGCGGTACTAAAGGATTATTGCGTGATCTCCCCAAAAATAAGGTAAGTGATTTTGAAACCCGGTTTTTGAATACTCTGGAAGAAGAACATCCTGATGTACTTGTAAAACTTTCTCAAGGAGTTCTTGATGGAGAACTGACCGGAATTCTTGAGAAAACAGCCAAAGAAACTATTGCTTTAGTCCTATAGAAAATGTCCTCCCTGAAAGAAATTCGGATTCGCATCTCATCGGTGTCCTCAACAAGGCAAATTACTTCTGCCATGAGAATGGTATCGGCTTCCAAGCTTAAAAAAGCACAAGACAAGATACTAAAGGTAAGACCCTATGCGACCAAGCTTCGGGAAATGCTGGAAGATGTAAGCATGAATTACAGCAAAAAAGAAGAATTGCCTCTCATTCAGCCCCGGGAAATCCGCCATGTCTTGCTTGTACTGATTACATCAAACCGGGGATTATGCGGAGGGTTCAACCTAAATGCCGCAAAATTTCTGATGGAAATCACTCAGGAATATTTTCAGAAGGGAGCTCAGGTTCATGTAATGGCTTTCGGAAAAAAAGGTTATGAACTGATCAAAAATTATCCC
>JAQVSH010000167.1 GCA_028700615.1 Bacteroidales bacterium | reverse complement strand
TTTGTAAACTGCTCTTTTATAACCGATTCTGCCTGATCCGGTAGTCGGGTCAAAAGCTGCCAGACTGTCTGCAAAAAAATAGGTATTGGTAAAATCCCTAAAGTCCGGACTGATATCGACCGGTTCATTGATCAGATAAGGCGTTTGTCCCTGTGCCGGTTTCTGGAAGCCTAAGGTTCCCAGAATGAACAGCATAGAAATAAAGAATGTTCGTTTCATAGATAATGATTTTAGTTAAGTTTTCATGAAAAATATGTTGTTAAGTAAAATCAAAGCCGGAAATTTGCATTTCCGGACCTCGTATTACTTAATCCCCCATCCAAAAGTAATGATATAATCGTAAAATCGGGAATGGATTTTGTCTTTTTATCTTTCCGGCAGGATATGGGCCTTTTCCAGATCCAGCAATTTTTTCTTGATTTCCAGCCCTGCTGCAAAACCAGTAAGATCTCCTTTGATTCCGATCACACGGTGACAGGGAATCAGAATCAGGGCAGGGTTATGATGGACGGCCATCCCCACGGCCCGTGCAGCCCCGGCATTTCCGGTTATTTCAGCCACGTGCCTGTAGGAAGTGGTGGTTCCATAGGGAATGGAGGCGAGTATATTCCATACTTTCAGTTGAAATGGAGTGCCTTCAGGTTTGAGAGGTATATCGAATACAGATCTATCTCCTGCCAGATATTCGGTGAGTTGCGTATAAACTTCCCGGATCAGGGGAGTTTCTTCCCTGATAGCCTCTTCTGATATTTTACGAAATCCGGTCCCGATGATATGGTTGTTTCTTTCGGTAATTTTGATTTCACCAAGGGAAGTTTGGTAAAAATATTCGTAAGTCATGGTAAAAAATATTGTATGATGCTGCCGGAAATATATGCGGATGAAACTTTTGTAAATGTACGAAAACGGATTAAAAGGCCTACCGGGTGAACCGGCTTGTCCCTGATTCCGGGATACGTTTATTGTAGAAGAAATCGTAACTTTAAGCCATCCGTTTTTTTAGGCGTTTTGCCTGGTGTTTGAAAATTACTGTGATCAGGATGAACCGAACATTTTGCTTTTTAATTTTTTCTTCTGTAATTCTTTTTGTCACTCTTTTTACTTTCGGTTGCAAAAAAGAAGACCCAAAAATTTTGCCTGTTCTGATCACTGTGGAAGTGTCTGATATTTCTTCTGATTCGGCGATAAGTGGCGGAGAGATTTCCAGCGATGGGGGAGCCGCCGTGACTTCCAGGGGAATATGTTGGAGCACGACAGAGAATCCGACGATTTTAAATGCTAAAACCACCAATGGCAGCGGCACCGGCAGTTTTACCGCTTCGCTTTCCGGGCTTCTTCCGGGTACAACCTATTATGTGAGAGCCTGGGCTACCAACAGTGTGGGGACTGCATACGGAAATCAGGTGACTTTTTCTGTTCCGGCTGTTCTGCCCACCCTTACCACTGCGGCAGTTTCAGGTATTACCGGAAATTCGGCAATCAGCGGAGGCAATATATCCGACAACGGAGGTTCTGAAGTTACCGCCCGCGGGGTCTGTTGGAGCACGACGGAGAATCCGACGGTTTTAAATGCTAAAACTACCAATGGCAGCGGATCAGGAAGTTTTACCAGCTCCCTTGCAGATCTTGCCGGCGCGACTACTTATTATGTGAGAGCCTGGGCTGAAAACAGTGTGGGAATTGCATATGGTAATCAGGTGAGTTTTTCTTCCTCTGCTGCTTTGCCCTCTATTATGACAGTTGCAGGAAACGATATTTTACCTAATTCAGCAAAAAGCGGAGGGGTGATTACCAGTGACGGAGGATCTGCCGTCACCGCCCGTGGTATTTGCTGGAGTACATTCCCAAATCCCACGGTTGCAAACAGCAAAACCAATAATGGGACAGGTACAGGGAGTTACACCAGCTCTCTTACAGGTCTTAGCGCGGGAACTTCTTATTATGTGAGGGCTTATGCTACCAACGGGGCCGGTACTGCATACGGGGATCAGATTACGGTATTGACCGATGGAAACTATATTCAGCTCAGAGATGCCACTTTAGGGAATGGGATCGATCTGGTATTGATGGGAGACGGATACATTGCTTCTGAAATTACAAGTGGCGAATATCAGAATGATATGGAAGAAGCGATGGCTTATTTTTTTAACATGGAACCTTATAAAACCTATGCTGCCTATTTCAATGTTTATGTTGTGTTTGCAATATCTGATGAGAGCGGGATCAGCAATCTGACCACCACAAAAGATACTAAGTTTAATGCGAAATATAACTCGGCTTCGGGTTCCAAGATGATCACTGATGCTTCCACTTGTTTTACATATGCCCTGTATCCGCCTGTTTCGGATCTCCGGGAAACGACAATCATTCTGGTGACAAATAGTTCGCGATATGCAGGAACAACCTATTTGTATTCCAGCGGAGAAGCGGTAGCAATTTGTCCAAAATCTACAGCCAAGGCTCCGTATGATTTTCGCGGAATAGTACAACATGAGGCCGGAGGACACGCTTTTGCAAAACTTGCTGATGAGTATACCAAGAAAGAAGAGGCTATTACAGCTTCTGATCTTGCTGATTTACAACTTTGGCAAAACTCATATGGATATTACAAAAATGTGGATGTAACCAGTGATTTGCAGACCATATTGTGGCATCATTTTATCGGACTGCCGGACTATTCTTATGTAGGGGCTTTTGAGGGAGGATATTATTATACAAAGGGAGTTTGGCGGCCGGAATCAAATAGTGTGATGGTCAACAATATCCAATACATGAATGCCCCCGGCCGCGAGTTGGCGGTGAAAAGAATCATGAGTCTGGCCGGTCAGGCCTATTCTTTTGATGCCTTTAAATTAAAAGATAAGATGGAGCTTACTCCGGCGACAAAAGGTTCAGGATTAGATATTGACCCTTCGCGCTTTCTTCCTTCTCCCATATTGATTGAAGTCCGCTAAACGAAACCTATTTGTTAAAAATTTCTCAACCTCGCTTTTTTATGAGAAGGTGATTATTTTTTTATTTAAATTCACGCGCATTTCTGTTTCTAATTCGGATTATAACACTTAAACAACAAGCTAATATGAAAAATTTGCAAAAAGCGTTTTTTGCCCTTTGCGTAGGGGCATTTTTTCTCTCGGGTTGCGGGCAGACCGTAAACCGGGATGCACATCAGTCGAAACTAACTGAAAATGACGCAAAGATTGATGAAATCATTGCTCAGATGACTTTGGAAGAAAAGATTGATATGTTACACGGTAAACATATGTTTACTTCAGCCGGTGTTGAACGGTTAGGAATTGCTGATCTGGTCTATGCAGATGGTCCTTTTGGAATTCGCGAAGAAATGGAACCTCATTCCTGGAACTCCATTCATCTGTCCAATGATTCCTCTACATTCTTTCCTACGGGATCTGCCCTGGCAGCTACCTGGAGTCAGGACATTGCCTATAAATACGGAACAGGTATGGGTAAGGAAGCCCGTTTACGCGGGAAGGATATGCTTCTGGGTCCGGCGATTAATATTCAGCGCATTCCTACCGGTGGACGTACTTATGAATATCTGAGTGAAGATCCTTTCCTGAGTTCCAGACTTTCCGTTGGTTATACACAAGGTGTCCAGGATCAGGGTGTGGCTGTTTGTCTGAAACATTATGCATTGAATAATCAGGAAAATAACAGGGGTAAGGTAAATGTCATTGTAAGCCCCCGTGCCATGCGTGAAATTTATCTGCCTCCTTTTGAAGCAGCTGTAGTGGAAGCTGATGCATATGGTGTAATGGCTGCTTATAATAAGGTAGGCGGTTTGTGGTGTTCTGAAAACGATATGTTACAGAATAAAATTCTCCGTGATGAATGGGGATTCCGCGGGATCATTATTTCGGACTGGGGTGGAACGCACAGTACAGTGGCCGCTGCTATGAATGGCCTGGATGTGGAAATGCCCAACAGTAATTACTTTGGCAAAGCTTTGCTGGATTCAGTGAATGCCGGTATTGTTCCGGTCTCTGTGATTGATGCTAAGGTAAAGAATCTTCTTCGTGTTCGTTTTGCCATTGAACCGGTTCCTGCTGAAAAAGCCAATGCCGTTATGACGGGACAGCCCGAACAGGCTGCGATTTCTTATGAAATAGCTTCTAAATCCATTGTATTGCTGAAAAACCAAAATAACCTTCTGCCCCTTGATTTGAATAAAGTCAAAAAAATTGCCATCATCGGGGATAATGCAACCAAGAAAATGGCCAGCGGCGGAGTCGGTGCAGGGGTAAAGGCACTTTATGAAGTAACTCCTCTGGAAGGTATCCAGGGAAAACTTGGCGACAGTATCAAGATAACTTATGCTCAGGGTTATGTTCCTCAGGGAAGACCCCAGTTCAGAATGCCGCAGGGTCCCAGACGTCCGGGCCAGCCCGCTTTCCAGATGCCGGACATGGCTAAGATTCAAGCCGAACAGAAAGCACTTGCTAACAAATTATTTCAGGAAGCGCTTGTTGCAGCCAAAAATGCGGATATCGTTCTTTTCATCGGTGGAAATAACCGGGAAGTGGAAACTGAAGGAAGTGATCGCCGTGACATCACCCTGCCTTCAAAACAGGATTCTTTGATTACAGCCCTTGCAGAAGTAAATCCTAATATTGTTACCGTTTTGGTGGCCGGAGCTCCGGTTGATTTAAATGTTGTGAATGAAAAATCTTCTTCTCTTGTATACTCTTGGTTTAATGGTACTGAAGGCGGAAATGCCTTGGCAGATGTTCTTCTTGGTAATATCAGTCCTTCCGGTAAGCTTCCGTTCACTCTTCCTATTAAGCTTGAAGATTCCCCTGCATACGCTATGGGTAATTATCCTCAGTCAGACAGTGAGATTTCAGAAGATATTTTTGTATCGCTGGTTGGAGAAAGAAAGAATGCCGGTATAGAAGAAGGCTCATCCAACAAAGATATTGCCGTATATTCCGAAGATCTTCTGGTAGGATACCGTTGGTTTGATACCAAAAACTTACCGGTTAT
>JAQVSH010000166.1 GCA_028700615.1 Bacteroidales bacterium | reverse complement strand
CTGTAAACATACGATAAGTAACTATTATAAACAAGAGCTAACTTATTGGTAATAAGGTTACAAAAAGGTAAGTAATGCTGATTGGCAGTACAATAGATTCAAAAAAAATGAAAACTTTTTTACCTGTAGGGACTTGTCCCATCCGCGATATTCTCAGCCGACTCGGCGATAAATGGTCGTTATTGGTGCTTGTGACATTGAAAGCGAACGGAACCATGCGTTTCAGCGATATTCATAAGTCTATCGGAGATATTTCACAACGCATGCTGACTGTGACTTTACGTTCATTAGAGGCGGACGGTTTGGTCAACAGAAAAGTGTATCCGGAAGTGCCCCCGCGGGTTGAATATTCTCTTACCCCGTCGGCTGATGAACTTATGCTGCCTCTTCATAGCCTGGTGGAATGGGCTATGAAGAATATGCAGGACATTGTGTCTTCGAGGGAATTGTATAAGAATAAAGGATAAAACGGGTTGCCATAGGGGGGTTAGCGTACCGGATAGATCCGGGCTGTCCAGCCGCCTCCTGTGTTCATTTTTACTGTTATTTTATCTTTGGATGAAATCCTGATGATTTCTTTTTTGTAGTCAGTAGCTTCTTTGTCTGCGTTGATGCCGTCAGAGAAGATTTCTGCTTCAAAATTGCCTTCTCCGAGGAAGGAGAAATCTACGCTGAGTTCTCTGGCAGTCCAGTTGGTCATGGCGCCTACAAACCAGGTGTCGCCTTTTCTACGGGCGATAGATACAAATTCTCCGACCTGTCCGTCTAAGGCAACGGTCTGGTCAAAAACGGTAGGTACTTTGGCAATAAAGTCAGTGCATTCCTGCTCTTTCATGTAGATCGTCGGATTATCCGAGAGCATTTGCAGGGGCGCTTCAAAAATAGTGTACATGGCCATCTGATGGACACGGGTTCCCTGGCTCATGGGATTGTCGTTGATGGAACGGTAGTTGGCTTTGTTGGCATTGCGCATGGCGCCCGGGGTATAGTCCATAGGGCCTGCCATCATCCGGATATAAGGGATGGTTACATCATACCGGGGTGCATCGTCTTTGATCTTTTCATTGATGATCGGAGCCCATTTGAAGTTTTCCAATCCTTTCACTCCTTCAAAATTAACTACATTGGGATAGGTGCGCTGCATTCCGGTGGCCCTGAAGCCGTGGAGGTCGAGCAGTAATTTATTTTCGGCTGCTTTTTGTGCAATCCTGTATGCAGAGCGCATCATTCTTTGGTCATCACTGTCCAGAAAATCTACCTTAAATCCCTTGATGCCCATGGCGGCATATTTAGGGAAAGCGACATCCGCCATTTTATCGGCATCGGCCCAGCTTGACCAAAGGATGAGGTCAACATTTTTTTGTTTTCCGTAGGCGACCAGTTCTTCGAGGTTAATCGCAGGAACGCTCGACATCAGGGCATTGCGGCTCCATCCTCCGTCCAGTATTATATATTCCAGGTGGTTCGCTGAGGCAAAATCAATAAAATATTTGTAAGTGGCGGTATTTTTTCCGGATTTAAAATTTACTCCGGTAATATTGTTGTTGTTCCACCAGTCCCAGGACACTTTTCCCGGTTTGATCCAGGATGCATCCGCGATTCTGGAAGGGGAGGCCAGTTTCTGGACCATATCGTTATTGGCCAGTTCAGCGTCTTTCGCACTGATTACTACAGCACGCCACGGGAAGGAGCGTGTACCGCTGGTTTTCCCCAGGTAGTCAGCCCTTTTTGTGGCAATAAAGTTGATGCCGCGTAATTCGGCTTCCAGGGTGTAAGGTGCAAACTCTCCTTTTAATCCGCGGCGGGTTTCCGGATGAATGGTTAAAAACATACCGGGATAATCTTCTACGTCAGATTCCAGCACAACGGCTTTTTTCCCGTTCCCGAGATCTATCAGTAATGGGTTAATTGCCAGAGAGTCTTTGGTCATTTCAGAAAGCCTGATTTCGTCGTAAAAGGATTCGAAAGAGTAGGTGTATCTTTCTCCGCCCCGGTTATCATTGATGTAGGCGGCAAAAACCTTGTAGTCTCCGGCAAAATTAAAATTGGCGGCTTCATTGTATACCGTGATGCTATCCTTGAAAGAGGTAAAGAAATGGTATGCCACTCCGTCATTGTAGGCTCTGAATTCGACTCCGTAATTCCCTTTGATATTCAGGGTTAGATTGTTGTATTGATCAAGAACTTCTTTCTTTTTGTAAAAAGGAGTCGAAAAGGTATTATTCACTGAAGCGGTGGCTGACTTGGAAACTTTGACGTTTTTTCCAAGCATTACACCTTCTCCGAGCGTCATGGAAATTTCCGACGGGGTAATGATTTCTGTGTTTTCATGTTGAACAGACCATATCAGGGATTCTCCTGCGGTCAGGGAAAGTTTGATTTTTCCGTCGGGGGATTGGATGTGATATACTTTACTTTCCTGTGCACCGGTATTTGTCAGGGTGATCCACAAGAAGGACAGTAAAAGAAAACCGGGTTTAAACAACTGATTCATGGTTTAAAGATTTCGGATTTAAAAAATTCTTATCTTGGGTAAAGTTATTCCATAATTTTTAATTTTAAACTTTTGGTGTGCTTTACGATGAGACGTATTCTGGTTTTATTTGTTTTTCTTATCTGTTTTATTCAGACGGCCCGGACACAACAGGATCGCTTTTATTCACCTTCCCATGGATTGTCCGGTACTCTGATTCAGGGAATGACTGAAGATTCCAGAGGATATTTATGGATTTCTACCTATTCGGGCCTCAACCGGTTTGATGGTTATAATTTTAAGGTATACCAATTTACCGCGGAAGATACAACCAGTATAAATTCTACCGATGTATACGAAACACTCGAAGATTCAAGAGGGAATTTATGGGTGGGCACCAATACCGGTTTTAATCGGTATGATTATCAACTGGATTGTTTCAAAAGAATTTCTTTTCCTTCTCTTCCGGATTCATTGGAGTTGGAAGTTAATGATCTACTGGAAGGCCCCGACAGAAATATCTGGTTGATTACTTCTTATGGACTGGTCTGTCTGAATCCGGAAACCCTTGAGTCTGATTTTTTTAATACCCGGTTTGATAATGACGGGGTTCCGTCTCCTGCCTCTTTTATCGATGCCGTGTTTGATCCTTCCGGAAATATCTGGATTATTACAAGAAATCAGGGCCTGCTCGTATTTAATCCTGAGGAACGTAAATTCTACACGTTGAGTGAGTATCTTGGGTTTGATTATGAATATCTGAGTAAGGCCAGAGCGATCAGGGAAATTTTAATTACCCCGAAAGGAGAAATTCTGATCGGAGAGAGAAATGCTCTGATGGTTTATGATTTTTATAAAAAGAAGTTTTCTCGTTTTCCTTTTTTGAAAGCCAATGACGGAGAGGATTCCGGAGGAGTGTATTCTATCAGTCAGGAGAAAAACGGCGAGATCTGGGTGGGGACAGCCCGCGGCGGTTTGTACAGAGTGGACAGGTTAAACAATTGCCTGACAGAAGCCAATTCCGCCATCCAAATGGAAGATATTGATAAGTCCAGCATTATTTGTTATGTCGGTCCTTCGGGCAATACCTGGTATGGTATTAAATACCGGGGGATTTATTTAAAAGTGCCTTCTCTTCAGCCTTTTCATGCTATTCACGGCTTCAGATCAGGAGGAAATAATCTGAGTTATCCTCTGATACAGTCTATTCTTAAGGATCACAATGGAACGCTCTGGGTTGGAACGGACGGGGGCGGTTTGAATTACAAAAAGGATGGAGAATCTAAATTTCATTCTTTTGACCGGATTGTAAATCCGGAAACAAAGGTTCCTGCAAGAGTCGTGATGTGCCTGCTTGAGGATAGTCGTGGGTGGATCTGGGTAGGAACTTATATGGATGGACTGTATTGTTACCGTGCAGACGGCTCTGCTCCGGTAAGATATCCCCTGATGGATCCTGATAGGGGTATACAACAATTAAATATCTATGATCTCAAGGAAGACTATCTCGGAAATTTGTGGATAGGGACTCTGGGGAGCGGTCTTTTTTATCTTGATGTGGAGAAGGGGGTTGTCCGGTCTTATAAAAAACCGGTGGTAAAAGGCATTGCCAGAGCGATTGATCCCTACGTGAACGATGTTTTGCTGGTTGCTGATGGTACCGTCTGGATTGCTACTTATGACGGATTGTATGCCTGGAATGAAAAAAAAGAGTTCTTTAGTGAATTCAGCACCACTACTACAGAGGATATGGACAATGATGCCATTTTTACTCTGGTTGAGGATGATGCTCATGATATCTGGTTTGGCTCTTTTTCGGGTTTGTTCCATCTGGACCAGAAGGGGAATATTGTTAAAAAATATACTACGGAAGACGGACTCCCTAACAATACGGTGATGTCTCTTCAGAAAGACGGCAGGGGAGC
The DNA here is from genome assembly GCA_028700615.1 of Bacteroidales bacterium. Taxonomy (GTDB): domain Bacteria; phylum Bacteroidota; class Bacteroidia; order Bacteroidales; family UBA4181; genus JAQVSH01. The sequence goes on along the minus strand of JAQVSH010000166.1, from coordinate 613 downwards.
TCTGTGGATTTCCACTACTAACGGACTTTCCCGATTGGATATCAAAGGAGAAGTTTTCCGGAATTTTTACGAATACGATGGATTACCCTGTAATGAGTTTAAGCCGGGATCTTCTTTTCGGGATGCTCAGGGGAATATGTATTTTGGCGGAGTGAATGGCCTGGTGTATTTCCATCCGGACAGTATTAAGGAAAGTCCGGTTTCTCCTACGCTTCTGCTGACCCATTTCAGGATTTTTGATAAGTATATCGACAGGGGGACACTGGCCGATGGCCGGGTCATTCTGAGTAAGAGCATCAATGAGACGGATACGATATCCTTACGTCATAAAGACAATAGTTTTACTTTTGAATTTGCCGCGATTGATTTTCAGGCGCCTGAAAAAATCAAATATGCCGTAATGATGGAAGGCTTTGATAAGAATTGGGTGACCAAGGATTATCAACAACGGTATGCTACGTATACCAATCTGAGCCCGGGATCCTATGTTTTTAAAGTCAACTCGACCAATAGAGACGGGGTTTGGAGTGAGCATCCGAGGGAAATTCTGGTCATCATTTCACCTCCGTTCTGGCGTACATGGTGGGCTTATGTCCTTTACGGGGTTCTATTG
>JAQVSH010000010.1:9127-20197 GCA_028700615.1 Bacteroidales bacterium | reverse complement strand
GTTTTTGCAGAACGGATGTTCAGGGGCAGTTCGTTGCTAAGCCCGTGAAAAAGATCCACATGGTATTTCCGGATAGAGGTTCCCATGCCCAGGCTTCTCCAGAGAGAAGGAAATTTTCTGCAGAGCATTGAGGAAGGTCCAGTCATAGCGCAATTAGCGGGCGGCTGAAAAAGCAAAGAAGGACGGCAGGGTTTGGGCGAGAAAAGCAGGTATTTATTCTCAGGAAAGAAAGTGGAGAGCCCGAGAAGGGTATTCCTTGAATAATTTCCCAATCCGCGCTGGTTGAAAAAAGCCCTTTTGGCGTCAAATCCGATACGCATGCCGGTTGTTCCCATGGTTTTTTGTAAAAAAAAGCAATATAAAACTATTTGTTCTAATTTTGTAAACCTAAAATCTGAGTTTGTTCAGGTTTATTTTGTCACAATGATAATCTTATTTTTTCTCTTATGAGCGTTGCACAAATTTTGCGGGATACCCCGAAAACCTTGTTTTCTTTTGAATTGCTCCCTCCGTTGAAAGGGCGCAGTATTGAAGATATATACCGGGCTATAGATCCCTTAATAGAGTTTAATCCTCTGAATATCAATATTACTTATCATTGTCCTGAGACGGTTTATGAAGCGCTTCCGGATGGCTCTTTTTCCAAACGCATCGTGCGTAAACGTCCCGGTTCGGTGGCTCTTGCGGCGGCCATTAAGTTTAAATACAAAGTAAATGTGATTCCTCATGTACTTTGTGCCGGATTTACCAAAGATCAGATTGAAGATATGCTCATTGACCTAAATTTTCTGGAGATGAACGATATTCTTCTGTTGCGGGGAGATGCCCCCAAAGGCCAGCGTTATTTTATTCCCGAGCCGGGTGGTCATGCTCATACCGTGGATTTGGTCAAACAAGTCATGGCAATGAATCAGGGCGTTTATTTCGGGAAGGCCACGACTTCGGTGCAGACTCATTTTAGTGCCGGGGTTGCCGGTTATCCCGAGAAACATGCGGAAGCGCCCAATATGACCGCTGACCTGGAACATTTGAAAGAGAAGGTGGATGCCGGAGCAGAATATATCATTACACAACTGTTTTTTGATAACAGCAAATATTTTTCTTTTGTGGAGCAATGCCGTGCCATCGGGATTACAGTCCCCATTGTGGCCGGCTTGAAACCCCTGACCTTACTGACCGATTATCTGCAGTTACCACAGGTGTTTCATATTGATATGCCTCAGGATCTGATTTCAGCCCTTAAAAGTTGTAAGACCAATGCAGACGTGAAACAGGTCGGCATTGAATGGTCTGTGGAGCAAAGTAAAGAGTTGATAAAATCCGGAGTTCCCGCCCTGCATTATTATACACTGGGAGTTTCAGACAATGTAAAAAAAATACTGGAAACAGTTTTTTAATTTCTCCTCTAATGTTTTGATTTTTATCTCTTAATCAGTACTTTTGCACCCTTATATTAATAAACCCTATTGTCTAACCATTTAGCTTCAGTAAAATTTATTTTTGATGACTGAAAAAAACAAAAAAGAGGAAGAAGAGTTGATTGAAACTCCGGAACTCGAAGAACAAGAAGAAATCACGGAAGAATCTGACATCGCTGAAGAAAGCGAAGATCTTGAAGAAGTCGAAGAAGAAGAGGAAGAAGAAATCTTTGAAGAAGGCACCGACGAAGTGGTCGATGAAATCCGTAAATTAAGAAAAAAAGAAATTACTCTGGAAAATTTTGATTGGGACACCTACAGTGACGAAGGCAAAGTATACAGCGGAGAAGAAAAGGATAAGATGGTCGCTATGTACGACAAGACGCTTAATTCTATCGCTGAGAATGAGGTTATCGAAGGTATCGTTACTTCTTTGTCCAAACGGGAGGTTCTGATTAACATCGGATATAAATCCGAAGGGATTGTCAGCATGGGCGAATTTCGCCACAACCCCAATCTGAAGGTCGGGGATAAGGTAGAAGTGTATGTTGAGAGTGCTGAGGACAAAAAAGGTCAGCTTACCCTTTCTCATAAAAAGGCACGTTCAATCCGTTCATGGGATAGAATCAATGCCGCTCTGGAAAATGATGAAGTCATTACCGGTTATATTAAGTGCCGTACCAAGGGAGGTATGATTGTGGATGTGTTCGGAATTGAAGCATTCCTTCCCGGATCACAGATTGATGTGAAACCCATCCGTGATTACGATGCTTTTGTAGGAAAAACTACTGAGTTCAAGGTGGTTAAAATTAACCATGAGTTCAAGAACGTGGTTGTTTCCCATAAGGCCCTGATTGAAGCCGAACTGGAACAGCAGAAGAAAGAAATTATTTCTAAGTTGGAAAAAGGTCAGATTCTTGAAGGAACCGTTAAAAACATTACTTCTTATGGCGTCTTTATTGACCTGGGTGGTGTGGATGGTTTGATTCATATTACCGATCTTTCCTGGGGCCGCGTAAGCCATCCCGAAGAAATCGTTCAGCTGGATCAGAAACTCAACGTGGTTATTTTGGATTTCGACGATGCCAAGAAGAGAATCGCTCTTGGTTTGAAACAATTGACTCCTCATCCTTGGGATTCCTTAGATCCTGATATGAAGGTTGGCGATCATGTAAAAGGTAAAGTAGTGGTGATTGCCGACTACGGAGCTTTTGTTGAAATCGCTCCCGGTGTGGAAGGTTTGATTCACGTTTCTGAAATGTCCTGGTCTCAGCATTTGCGTAGTGCTCAGGAATTTTTGAAAGTGGGTGATGTTGTTGAGGCTCATATTTTGACATTGGATCGTGAAGAACGTAAGATGTCACTGGGTATCAAACAACTCAAACAGGATCCCTGGGAAAAAATCGATGAAAAATATGCTGTAGGTTCCAAACATGTTGCCAAGGTGAGAAACTTTACCAATTTTGGCGTGTTTGTTGAGATTGAAGAAGGAGTGGACGGTTTGATCCATATTTCCGACCTCAGTTGGACCAAGAAAGTAAAACATCCTGCTGAATTTACCCAGATTGGGGAGAATATTGAGGTAGTGGTACTGGATATTGATAAAGAAAACCGCAGATTGAGTCTGGGACACAAACAGCTGGAAGAAAATCCCTGGGATATTTTTGAAGGAATTTTCACCGTAGATTCTGTTCATGAAGGCCATATCCTTGAAATTATGGATAAGGGCGCAGTGGTTGCTTTACCGTATGGGGTTGAAGGATTTGTTACTCCTAAACATTTAGTGAAAGAAGACGGAACTACAGCCAAAGTAGACGAAAAGCTTCTTTTCAAGGTGATTGAGTTTAACAAACAGTCCAAAAGAATCATCCTTTCTCACAGCCGTACTTTTGAAGACGTGAAAAAGGCTGAAGAAAAGGTAACCCGTGTTTCTGAGGAATCAGAGGCTCAAAAAGCGGTTAAGAAACTGAAATCTTCTCTTGAAAAAACCACCCTGGGAGACATCTCCGAGTTGGCTGCTTTGAAGGAAGAAATGGAAGAAAAAGCTAAAAATCAGTTGATTGAAAGAGCTGAGTCCAGAGCCAGAAAAGAGAAGGATAAGGCTAGATCTTCTGAAGCAAACGAAGAAGGGGCTGCTGAATAATTAGTATGTTATTTAATATCGGGTACTCTGAAGAGTCCCGGGTGAGAGTTTGCGTGACCGGAGTTGATTCCGGCACGCAAAGTCTTCCCGGATTAAAGCAAATCCTGATAAAGTTACATCAGGAGGGAAGGATTCACCAGGTTCTCGATTTGCAATATTGTCAGGAACTGGATGAAATGGGATTTAGCGTTTTGCTGATTGCCAATCGTCTTTGCCGGAATTCCGGAGGAAGCTTCATACTGGTCGGTGTGAATGAGTCTATGCGGAATTGTATTAAAAAATATCAATTGGAACGGGTTTTGGTGATCGAAGATTCCTGATTTTCTCCCGGACCCCAATGAATAGGAATATGGGTTTTTCTGTGACAACATTAGGAACCGCTTCAGCCATTCCTTTTCCTGCAAGATTTCCAACCGCTCATCTGCTTAATGCGGATGAGCGGTTTTATTTAATTGATTGCGGGGAGGGCACCCAGCTTCAATTGCGACGTTACAAAATTAAATTTCAGCGGATCCAGCATCTCTTTATTTCTCATTTGCATGGAGATCATGTTTTTGGTTTGCCTGGTTTACTCTCTACCCTGAGCATGATGGGGCGTAAAATGGATTTACAGGTTTATGCCCCCAGAGATCTGCAAAAAAATCTGGTACAGGTTCTTTATCAGTATGTCCCCAATATGACTTTTCGGGTGGAATTTCACCCTCTGAATACAGAATCGGAGGAAATGATTCTGGACGATGGAAAAATACAGGTATGGAGTTTTCCTTTGGCCCACAGAATACCTGCCTGCGGGTTTTTGTTTAAAGAAATTCAGAAACCGAGAAATGTTAGGAAGGAATGTCTGGAATTATACAACATTCCGTTAAAAGCCATTCCTTCTATTAAGGCCGGATGTGATTTTGTGACAGAGGATGGGACTTGTATCCCTAATGAAAGGATGACAGTTCTTCCTGCTCCGTCCAGATCCTATGCGTTTTGTTCGGATACAGCCTATACCGAATCTTATCTTTCGCGAATTTCCGGAGTCGATCTGCTGTATCATGAGGCGACCTTTCTTTCCTCAGATGCCTCGATGGCATTAAAAACATTTCATTCGACGGCCGCTGACGCGGCCCGCATGGCCTTAAAATCGGGGGCGAAAAAATTGATTATCGGGCATTATTCATCCCGTTATCCGGATATTTCAGTGCTGGAGGAAGAAGCGAGATCTATTTTCCCCGAGACCTATGCTGCAAAGGACGGAGATTGTTTTGAAATCAGCTGAGCGGTTCCGTGGGGGCTTCAGCAGGAGGTTCCTGGCCTTCCGGAGCAGTTTCCGGGATTTCGAAATCTTCAAATAAACCGGAAAATTCGATTTCTTCATTCACGGTCACTATTTCCTCTTGATCTGCCGGAACCTCGGGGGATGCTAAAACATATTCCTCCTCAGGGGATAGCGGTAGGAACCGGTTCTTATCACAACGGTAAGTCGGGAAAGGATATTTCTTGAGAAGGCTGTAATTGTGTGTGGCCATTAAAACAGCTACACCGTTTTTTATAAGGCCGGTAAGAACGTCCATAATGGAAAGGGAAGTCTCAGGGTCCAGATTTCCGGTGGGTTCATCCGCAAGAATAAGTTCCGGATCATTGAGTAATGCCCTGGCAATCACAATTCTTTGCTGTTCTCCACCCGAAAGTTGATGGGGCATTTTATATCCCTTATTCTGCATCCCTGTGCTTTCAAGGACTTTATTGATTTGTTCCCGGATGATTCTTTCATTTTTCCAACCGGTAGCTTTTAGCACAAACCGGAGATTTTCATCTACAGTCCTATCATTGAGCAGTTGAAAATCCTGAAAAACAATGCCTATTTTACGTCTGAGCATAGGAATCTGACGGGCTTTTATTTTTCTGAGATCAAATCCAGCCACAGTGGCTTCCCCATCCCTGAATGGGATTTCTCCGATCAGACTCTTGATCAGCGAGGTTTTTCCTTCTCCGACTTTCCCGATCACGTAAATAAAATCGGATTTTTCCAACTTTAAATTGATCCGGCTGAGAATTAATTCATCTTCCCGGTATACGGAGGCGTCTTTGAGTAATATCAGCGTAGATGAGTCCATTGTGGCCATTTGTATGCGAAGTTAGCGATTATAATTTATATTTAATGAGTTCTCTTCCATCAATCTCTCTGCTGAATTCCCTACATTTGTTGCAAAACAAAGACTATTGCCTTATGATGCCGAGAATAGTATGTTCAGGAATTTTATGGATAATTTTCCTGTTTCCGGGTATGGCCCAGCAGGGATTAAGCGGGGAAAATACCGGAAATCGCTTTGAAACTGCAATGGATTTATTTGAAAAGGATCAGTATTATGCAGCCCAGCAATTCTTTGATGAAATACATCAGACCTCTTCAGATACCCTTCTGGTTCAGCAGGCTTCTTTTTACAGAGTGCTTTGTGCCCTTTATCTTCAGCAACCGGGTGCTGCCGGAACCATGAAGGCCTGGATTGAAACACATCCCGGACATCCTCTTTCCCGGGCAGCCTATTTCAGGATGGGACATTATTATTATTCATCAGGGAATTACCCTGCTGCTGCGGAGTGGTTTGATCAGGTTGATCCCGGAATGCTTGCTCCCTCCGAAATGGAGGACTTTTGGTTTGAGTCCTCCCATAATGCTTTCCTGAACGGGGATTCAGAGTCTTCAATTGAGGGTTTTACCCTGTTGTCCAAAGGAACTTCACGATACAGGGTAGCCTCTCAGTATTATCTGTCTTATATCGATTTTACCCGTCAGAATTATGAGTCTGCACTCAAAGGATTTGAATCCATTCAGGATGATTCCCAGTTTAAAACGGTGATCCCGTATTATATATCTCAGATCTATTTTGCATTGGGCCGGTACGACAAGGTGATTGAATATGCTGTCCCCGTGATGGATCAACTTTCAGAAGAGAGAAGGCGGGAAACCTGGCGTGTGATAGGTGCTTCCTATTTTCAAACCGGTCATTTCGAACAGGCTGTTCCTTATCTGGAAAACTATATTATGGCATCAGGAGGGAGCAATGTGGATAAATATTATTTGGGTCTTTCCTATTACCGGACGGGTCAGTTTGAAGGTGCCCGGTCTATGTTTGAAAAAATCACTCCGGAGAATGACGCCCTTAGCCAGAATGTGTATTATCATTTGGGCGATCTGTATCTGAAATCGGGGAATAAAACCAAAGCTTCCCAGGCTTTTTCTTTGGCTTCAAAAATGGATTTTGATCCTCAGATCCAAGAAGATGCTTTGTTTAATTACTCGGTTTTGGTCTATGAGTCAGGATATTCACCATTCAATGAGGTCACTGCAATCTTTGAGGATTATTTAAAACGCTATCCCCAATCTTCAAGACGCCAGGAAGTGTATCGCTATCTGGCCGATGCTTACCTGAGTTCCAAAAATTACCAGTCTGCCATGGCTTCATTGGATAAAATTTCCAGTCAGGATGATGGTTTGAAGAAGGCTGTTCAGCGGGTTGCTTTTTTCCTTGGGCTGAATTATTTTAATGACTTAAAATTCAGTGAATCTATAGTATATCTGGATAAATCGCTTCAATATTCAAAATATGATCCTGTGATTGAGGCCAGGGCAACTTTCTGGAAGGCTGAGGCCTTATACCGTACGGAAGATTTTTCTGCGGCGTCCGTTTTATTTCAGAGATTTTCCGGCCTTTCGGCCGCTCATCAGGTCCCGGAGTATAAGCTTTCATTTTATAATCTGGGCTATTCGTTTTTCCGTATGAAAGAGTACGAAAAAGCCCTGACTCAGTTTAAGAAATATATTAGCCTGGAAAATGGGTCCAATCAGAAAAAACTGGCCGATGCATGGAACAGAGCGGGAGATTGCCAGTTTATGGCCCAGAATTATTCAGCTGCTTCCGAAAGTTACCGCAAGTCGGTCAGCCTGGGAGCTTCTGATCCTGATTATGCTATGTTTCAGGATGGTTTCAGTATGGGTTTGCTGCAGCGGCATGATCAAAAGATAGAGATCCTGGACAAAATGGTCAAAACTTATCCTTCTTCTTCATGGGTTCCGGCGGCGATCTTTGAAACAGGAAGAGCTTATGTGGTATCGGGAAAACCTGATCCGGCCGTTCTGAAATTCCAGCATCTTATAGATGAATATCCTTCGGGTTCATACGTGGCAAAAGCTTATCTTGAGCTGGCCCTGATTGCCTTCAATAAAGGACAGAATGAAGAAGCTATAAAATATTACAAAACCGTGGTGAGCCGTTTTCCTGACTCCGAAGAAGCCAGAGGGGCTATGCTCGGACTTAGGACGGTATACAGTGATATGAATGAAGGGGATACTTTTCTTTCTTATGCCGAAAGTCTGGAGGGTTCCATGGGGAATATCTCTGTTTCCGAGCAGGAATCCATCTCTTTTCGTTCAGCCCAGAATCTGTACATCCAAAAAGAATACGAAAAAGCCATTCCGGGCCTTACCCGTTATCTTGAAAAGTTTCCCAATGGTTCTTTTGCGGCCAATGCCCGCTATTTTCTTGCGGATTGTTATGTGAAATCGGGAAAAGTATCTGATGCCCTTACCCTTTACGAACAAGTCGCTTCCACACAAAATTCCTTTACGGAAGAATCCCTTCTGGCATCGGCCCGAATCCGTTATCAGCAGGAAGAATGGCAGGAAGCTCAGGATTTATATCATCGTCTGAGCGCTATGGCGGAAATCAGTGAGCATGTTTCTGAAGCTGTAGTGGGTGAGATGCGTTGTGCTTTCAAACTCGGAAACTATGAATCAGCGCGTGCTTTGGCTCAGAAAATTTTGGATGCCGGAAAGTCCTCTGCGGAAATTACCAGGGAGGCCGGTTTTATCCGTGCTAAGTCTTTGCAGGGTTTAGAGCGCGATCAGGAAGCGCTTGATGCATTTCGTTCTGTGGCAAAGGATGTGAACAGCAGTGAAGGCGCGGAATCCAAGTTCAGACTGATTGAAATATTATATAACCAGAGAAAAATACAGGAAGCCTCGGACGAAGTGTTCGATTTTGTGGCTAAAAACTCAACGCAGACCTATTGGGTTGCCCGTTCTTTTCTCGTACTGAGTGATATTTATATCGTTAAGAAAGACCTTTTCCAGGCATCCCATACTTTACAGAGCCTAATTGATAATTATGATATTCCCGAAGACGGAATTGTTCAAATGGCCAAAGAAAAGAAAAAAGCACTGGAGGCTCTTCAGTAATTTGTTGTTTAATCATTATTCAAATAAGTCAAATGATGAATCGTTCCATAGTGTACTCCGCAATTTCCATCTTAATGATGGGAATACTTTCTGTTAGGCCGGCAATGGCTCAGCCAAAGGAAAACCTGACCCGTGAAGTCGAAGTGGTAAAACCTTATACCCCGGAGGTGAGTGATTTCTCAAAAATCAATGATTTGCCTGATTTGTCTGATACTTTGAAAGTTCAGACCCAATTTGATTACTCCATCCGTTCTTCGGTGGCACCTACTGAATTTGCTCCTGTTTCCCTGTCTCCGGTTCAGTTGGAGCCTCCGGTGATGCCGCTGAATTACCGGGGATATCTGAAAGCCGGCATGGGAAATTATCTGAGCCCTCTGGCGGAAATTTATTATCATCCTGCCAATACCAAAGCGTATTCCCTCGAGTTATTTGCACAACACAATTCCTCCTGGGGAGAGATTGAAATGCCCGACGGGAACGAGGTAGATGCTGATAACAGCGATACCAGGGCCGGCATTACCGCCAAACGGTTCTTTACCTCTTCTGCTTTGTACGGAGATCTGAATATGAGGTATTCCACCTGGAAGTATTACGGATACAATGCCGAACCGGGAAGTGTTGTGACCAATCCTTTTACTCAGCATGGGCTTTTGCCTCATATCCGGATCGGATATCAGTCGGTTGGAGATAAAAAATTTACCTACGACCTGAATCTGAACTATGACTATATCAGTGATGCCTTTGATAATACGGAAAGTGATGCCGGCCTGAACCTGAAGCTGGGTTCCCGTTGGAAATCTTTTGATTTGGGCATGACCGGTAATCTTCGTTTTATTTCCAGGGGCGGATTTTCTCAAAGAGATGAAGTAACGGGCTTCCAAAAAATTGATCAGGGCAGTTATTTCAGAGTGGCGCCTTTTATGAAGGTTGAGAGGGAAAAATATATTTTGCGCGCCGGGATCATTCTGGATTATGAATCATTTGAAAACGGAGACAATGAAATTCGTGTAGCCCCCGATGTGGAGATGATTTGGAAGGCTTTACCCGGAAATGTTGAAATCTATGGCAATCTGTCGGGAGGGGTAATCCCCAATACCTACAGAAATCTTTTGGAAGTGAATCCTTATATGTACCCGGGATGGATGATTCCAAGTACGGCTGAAACACTTCATCTGGGTGCCGGAGTACGGGGGAGTCCCTTTGAATCTAAATTTCACTATAATATCAAGGCCTCCCTGAGTATATGGGAGAATCAGATATTCTGGAGTCATTACGGGTTATACGGTTCGTACTTTATCCCTATGATGGATGATGCCCGTTCCATAGATTTTGGAGCAGAATTTATGTATCGCCATTCAGATCGTTTCTCTGCTGTTTTTCAGGCCAATTACCATCACTGGATGATGGATGTCCTGCCGGAGGCATGGCACCGCGCACCCTGGGATACAGAGCTGTCTTTGCGTTATAATGCCCGTCAGAAATTTTATGTTACCATGGATCTTCTGTTGAATGGTCCGAGAAAAATTTCTCCGGATTATTACCTGATTGCCGGAGAGTCCTCCGGTTCAACCTATCAGGTATCCGAATTGAAAACCATTGTCGATCTCAATCTGAAAATGGAGTATCGGATTTCCGATGCTTTTTCGATTTTTGTTCAGGGGAAAAATCTCTTGAACCGGCATGATGAGATCTGGGGATATTATCCCACGTACGGTATCCGGGGGTTGGGAGGAATAACCCTCTCGTTTTAATGAAGAAGGCTTTGTTAATAACTTTCTTTCTTCGCTTACCGGAAAAATCGGTATCTTTGTATGTTTAAACACAATTCAATATATGGAAGGAACTGAACCCAAAAAATTAATTCCCGATGATTATTCCGCTGACAGTATTCAGGTGCTGGAAGGCCTTGAAGCGGTGCGGAAACGTCCTGCAATGTATATTGGGGATATCGGGGAAAGAGGATTACATCATCTGGTCTATGAAGTCGTGGATAACTCCATTGATGAGGCCATGGCGGGCTATTGCAGCCATATCGATGTGGTCATCAATGAGGACAATTCTGTCACCGTTACCGATGATGGCCGCGGGATTCCTGTGGATATGCATGAGAAGGAACATAAGTCCGCCCTTGAGGTCGTACTTACGGTATTGCATGCCGGCGGTAAGTTTGATAAAGACTCTTATAAAGTTTCCGGAGGTTTACACGGTGTCGGGGTATCCTGTGTGAATGCCTTGTCAAAATATCTCAGGGCTGACATTTTTCGTAACGGGAACATATATTCCAT
>JAQVSH010000010.1:0-9117 GCA_028700615.1 Bacteroidales bacterium | reverse complement strand
ATGCAATTTTCCTGCGGGAAGCCGGTTACCTCGCTGGAAGTAGTCGGAGAAACAGACAAAACCGGTACCTGTATTTCTTTTAAACCCGATGGAGATATCTTTACAACCCTTGAATACAAATTTGATATTCTGGAAACCAGGTTACGTGAACTGGCCTATCTGAACAAGGGAATCACCCTGACCCTGGTTGATAAACGAGAATTGGAGGAAAACGGGGAATTTCGTTCAGCTAAATTTCATTCTGATCTGGGATTGCGTGAATTTGTAAAGTATCTGGATGCAAACCGGGAAAGTCTGATTGATCAGGTTATTTATCTGGATACTGAAAAAGCAGGAGTTCCTGTTGAGGTGGCGATGCAATACAATACCTCGTTTTCGGAAAACGTCCATTCCTATGTAAACAATATCAATACCATTGAAGGAGGTACTCATCTCGCGGGTTTCCGCAGGCGGCTTACTACCACCTTAAAGAAGTTTGCCGAGGATAAGGGCTTTTTGTCCAAACTGAAATTTGATATTGATCCCGCGGACTTCAGGGAAGGCCTGACGGCCATTATTTCCGTGAAGGTTCAGGAACCTCAGTTTGAAGGTCAGACCAAAACGAAACTGGGAAATAATGAAGTCATGGCCTCGGTCTCCCAGGCGGTGACTACAGCACTGGAGAATTATCTGGAAGAAAATCCAAAGGATGCCAGAAAGATCATTGATAAGGTGGTCCTTGCCGCAACGGCACGTCATGCAGCCCGTAAAGCCCGTGAAATGGTACAACGGAAAAACGTGTTGTCTGGTTCCGGATTACCGGGAAAACTGGCGGATTGTTCTGAAAGAGATCCTCAAAAATGTGAATTGTTCTTAGTGGAAGGGGATTCTGCAGGCGGAACCGCCAAGCAGGGCAGGAACCGCGTATTTCAGGCGATTCTTCCTTTGCGCGGGAAGATCCTGAATGTGGAAAAAGCCATGGATCACCGTATCTTTGAAAGCGAAGAAATTAAAAATATTTTTACGGCTCTTGGGGTAACTATTGGTACCGAAGAGGATAGTAAAGCTTTAAATCTGAGTGGGTTAAGGTATGACAAGATTATTCTGATGACCGATGCCGATGTGGACGGAAGTCATATTGATACCCTGATTCTGACGCTTTTCTTCAGATACATGAATGATCTGCTTTGCAACGGACATGTTTATATTGCCACGCCTCCCCTTTATCTGGTGAAAAAAGGGAAACAGGAAATCTATTGCTGGACCGATGAAGAACGTATAGCAGCCATTGAAGAGTTGGGCAAGGGCAAAGAAGCCGGTTTACATGTTCAGCGGTATAAAGGTCTTGGAGAAATGAACGCCGAACAATTATGGGAAACTACCATGAATCCGGAACGCAGGATGCTGAAGAAAATTTCGATAGAAAATGCAGTCGAATCTGACCGGATATTTTCTATGTTGATGGGAGACGATGTGCCTCCCAGAAGGGAATTTATTGAAAGAAACGCCAAGTACGCAAATATTGACGCATAAATCATCAGGGTGAAGTGAAAACTTCATTCGGGCAGGCCAAATCTCAGAAAATCAAATCTATGGATTCCGTGGACAAAAAAGAAATCAGTAAAGAAAAGCTAAAAGCATTGCAATTGGCTTTAGATAAGATCGATAAAGACTATGGCAAGGGTACGATCATGAGAATGGGCGACTCTGTAGTTGAAGAGGTCCCTTTTATCCCTTCCGGTTCTATTTCACTGGATGTGGCATTGGGAATTGGCGGGTATCCCCGCGGGAGGGTGGTCGAGATTTATGGCCCTGAATCTTCCGGGAAAACCACGCTGGCTATTCATGCCATTGCTGAAGCACAGAAACTGGGAGGTATTGCCGCATTTATTGATGCAGAGCATGCCTTTGACCGCTCTTATGCTGAGAAATTAGGCGTGGATATGGATATGTTGTACATTTCCCAGCCGGACAACGGGGAACAGGCGTTGGAAATTGCCGATTCTTTGATTCGTTCGGGCGCTATTGATGTGGTTGTTATTGACTCGGTGGCGGCATTAACCCCCAAGGCCGAGATAGAAGGGGATATGGGAGATTCCAAGATGGGCCTTCAGGCCAGACTGATGTCTCAGGCCCTGAGAAAATTAACTTCTACGATCAGTAAAACCAATACCTGTTGTATTTTTATCAACCAATTGCGGGATAAAATCGGGGTCATGTTTGGTAATCCTGAAACCACAACCGGTGGAAATGCCCTGAAATTTTACGCTTCTGTCCGCCTGGATATCCGTAAAGCCACTCAGATTAAAGATGGTGAGGATGTCAGTGGAAACAGAACCCGGGTTAAAGTGGTAAAAAACAAAATGGCTCCTCCTTTCAGAAAAGCCGAGTTTGATATCATGTTCGGGGAAGGAATCTCCAAAGTGGGAGAAATTATAGATATCGGAGTTGAATTTGGAATTATTAAAAAAAGCGGATCCTGGTTTAGTTATGGAGATACCAAGCTGGGACAGGGACGGGATGCCCTGAAGAAACTTCTTCAGGATAATCCTGAATTAATGGCTGAACTGGAAGATAAAGTCAGGGCTCAGTTAAAGGAAAATCCGCTGTCAGATTAATAACAGAATGAAGGGAAAGACACTTCTGATGATGTCTGCTGTATGGATTGGCACTTCTTGTGGCCCGGAGCCGGCCGATATGAGTTCCGTCAGGGAGAATCAGTCTGAATGCGTGCCTTTGACCGTAGAGGAAATACAAACCGGCAGGATGACTCCCGAGATTCTATGGAAATTAGGGAGAATCGGGGAATTTTCGGTTTCGCCTGACGGGGAAACGGTTCTCTATGCAGTGACCTGCTATCAGCTGGAAGAAAATAAAGGAACTTCTGCCATATGGGCGATCCCTTCGGAGGGAGGTTCCGCGGTTTGCCTTAACTCCGGGAATGTTTCAAATCCCCGGTGGAAACCTTCAGGAAAGGCGATCGGTTATATTAGTGAGGGGCAGATATGGGAAATGGCACCGGATGGCACCGACAGGGTTCAGATTTCTGATATCCCCGGAGGTGTCAATGGATTTGAGTATGCCCCTGCAGGAGAAAAACTGTATTATCTGAAAGATGTGAAGATGGATCAGGATCTGCATGATGTCTATCCGGATCTGCCCAAATCAGAAGCTATTTCTGCAGAAAGCCTGGATTACCGTCACTGGGATCAATGGCATGATTATTCATACAGTCACCTGTTTATCTCTGAAATTCATCCGGGTGAAAAGATTGTGCAGGGAAAAGATATTATGGAAGGAGAGGCTTTTGACAGTCCTCTTGCTCCCTATTTTGAATCTTCGGAGATCGCATGGAGCCCCGATGGCCAAAGTATAGCCTACACCTGCAAAAAGTTGAAAGGCACGGAGGCCATGCTGAGTACTAATTCCGATATTTATCTGTATTCGCTGCCGGATGGTTCGACAAAGAACCTGACCGAAGGAATGCCCGGTTATGACCGGAATCCTTCTTTTTCTCCTGACGGTTCAAAAATTGCTTTTCAAAGTATGGCCACCGCCGGATACGAATCTGACAAGGAAAGGCTGATGGTGACCGATTTAGCGTCAGGTTCCATGACCGATTTATCTGTGGATTTTGATCAGTCTTCGGTCGGGATTGTCTGGGATCCTTCCGGAAAGGCTCTCTATTTTACCAGTGTTATCCAGGGAACTATACAGGTATACAAGGCTGAACCCGATTCGGGCAAGATTTCTCCGTTGACTTCGGGGGTTCATGATTATACGGGTTTATCCATGTCAGGACAGACTTTGGTCGGAAAGAAAGAGTCCATGTCGGGAGCTGCGGAATTGTATGTTTTGAATGCTCAGACCGGTGAAGAAAGGCCTTTAACCCAGGTAAACCAAAATATTTATAAGCATATTGCCTCCGGAAAGGTTGAATCCCGTTGGATTACTTCTACAGACGGGGCAAAGATTCTGACATGGGTGGTTTATCCTCCTGATTTCGATCCTGCTAAAAAATATCCGGCACTCTTATTTTGTGAAGGAGGGCCTCAAAATGCAGTCAGCCAGTTTTTTTCTTATCGCTGGAATTTCCAGTTGATGGCCGCCAAAGGCTATATTGTTGTCGCCCCTAACCGCAGGGGACTTCCCGGTTTCGGGCAGGCATGGACAGATCAGATTGCCGGCGATTACGGAGGTCAGAATATGGATGATTATCTGAGTACTATGGATGCTATTGCCCGTGAGCCCTATGTGGATGCTCAGCGTTTGGGTGCGGTCGGCGCCAGTTACGGAGCTTACTCGGTCTTTTGGCTGGCCGGGCATCATCAGAAAAGATTTAAGGCTTTTATTGCCCATTGTGGGATGTTTAATCTTGAAAGCCAGTACGGATCGACCGAGGAATACTGGTTTGTGAACCATGATCTGGAAGGACCTTACTGGAATGATCCCAAGCCAAAGAGTTATGACTTTTCTCCTCACAGATACGTACAATATTGGGATACTCCTATTCTGATTATTCATGGGGGAAGGGATTTCCGGATTCCCTATACGGAGTCTATGCAGGCTTTTAATGCCGCTCAGCTTCGTGGAATTCCCAGTAAATTTTTGTTTTTCCCGGAGGAAAGCCATTGGGTTACCCGGCCCCAGAACAGTATATTGTGGCAGAGAGAATTTTTCGGATGGTTGGATCGATGGCTAAAGTAGAAAGATGATTTCTGTTAATCAGCTTACTGTTGAATTTGGAGGCGCTGCTTTATTTAAGGAGGTCTCTTTTCTGGTAAATCCTAAAGACCGGATCGGCTTGGTCGGAAAGAACGGAGCGGGGAAAACCACTCTGCTTCGGATTTTTGCCGGGAAACAGGCTCCTTCTTCAGGTGAGGTCGTTATTCCTTCTGATCTGAAAATCGGATATCTTCCTCAACAAATGATACATTCTGACGGCCGGACCGTCATGGAAGAAACCCGTCTTGCCTTTGAAGAAGTGTTAAATACCGAGGAAGAACTGGAGAAGGTTCAGAAAGAATTATCTCACCGAGAGGACTTTGAGAGTGAATCCTATATGAATCTGGCGCACCGGTTGAGTTACCTGACAGAAAGACTTCATATTCTTGGAAATACAGAGATTGATGCCGCTTCTGAAAGAACATTGCTGGGACTGGGATTTGATACGGGAGATTTTAACCGCCAGACCCGTGAATTCAGTGGGGGATGGCGGATGCGTATAGAGTTGGCCAAAGTTCTTTTGCAAAAACCGGATGTTTTGCTTTTGGATGAACCTACCAATCATCTGGATATTGAATCTATTTCCTGGTTGGAATCATTTTTACAGACCTATTCCGGAGCCGTGGTTCTGGTTTCTCATGACCGGGCTTTTCTTGATCACGTAACGCACCGTACCGTTGAGATTGTGCTGGGAAGTCTGTATGATTACAAAGCGCCTTATTCCCAGTATGTTATTCTTAGACAGGAACGAAGAGATCAGCAATTGGCTGCATACAGGAATCAGCAGAAGATGATTCAGGATACGGAAGATTTCATTGAAAGATTTCGTTATAAACCTACAAAATCTATACAGGTACAGTCCAGAATTAAACAACTGGAGAAAATCGTCCGCATTGAAGTGGATGAAGAGGACCGCTCCGCTATGCATATTAAGTTTCCTCCGGCGCCCCGATCGGGAACCGTAGTGGTCGAAGCGGACAATTTTTGTAAGCGGTTTGGGGAAAAAGTGATTCTGGATGATATTCAGTTACACATTACCCGGGGAGAGAAAGTCGCCTTTGTCGGAAGAAATGGGGAAGGGAAGACTACTTTTGCCAGGGCTATTATCGGAGAACTTCCTTTTGAAAAAGGAATTTGCCGGTTGGGCCACAATGTAAAACTTGGCTATTTTGCTCAGAATCAGGATGAAATTATGGATGGGGAAACCACCGTGTTTGATACTCTTGAGCGTGTAGCGGTCGGGGACATCCGGACTAAGCTCCGGGATCTGCTGGGGGCTTTTCTTTTTAAAGGAGAAGACGTGGATAAGAAGGTAAAGGTTCTTTCCGGAGGAGAACGTTCCCGTCTGGCGATGGTTAAACTTTTGCTGGAACCCCATAACCTGCTTGTGCTTGACGAACCCACCAATCATCTGGACATGCGGTCTAAGGATATTCTTAAAGAAGCCCTCTTGGCTTATGACGGAACCTTGATTGTGGTCTCTCATGACCGGGATTTTCTGAACGGCCTGGCTGAAAAAATATACGAGTTCAGAGAGAAAAAAATATTTGAGTATAGGGGAGGAATCTATGATTTCCTTGAAAAAAAGCAATTGCTTTCTTTGCATGAACTCGATCAAAAAAACCGTGAGAGTGTCCCTGAACCCCCTGTTTCCGGAGATAGTGCTCCTTCCGGACAAATGGATTACCGTGAAAAAAAAGAATACGAGAGAAGAGTACGGAAAGCTTCTGCTGACATAAAAAAATCAGAAGAAAGAATTTCTTCTCTTGAGAAGGAACTGCAGGAACTGAATGAGCAAATGTCTCATCCCGAGCAGCTTTCTTCCGATATTTTTACGATGCACCATACCTTGCAGAAGGCACTTGAAAACGAAATGACCGAGTGGGAACGTTTATCGGCAGCGTTGGAAAAGCTGCAGGCTTTGCGTTAACCATGCCGAAATGATTATCTTCGCGGCATTGGATCAGTACTCTGATTTTTAGAAATTTATTTAATTCAGAAATATTTGTTTTATGGATATTGTCATTGGTTTTCGTGCGGTTACAGAGGCAATCGTTGCAGGGAAAAGCATAGATCGTCTTTATCTCCGGAAAGGTCTCAGCGGAGAACTCTTCAGGGATTTTTTTGCCCTGATCAGGGAAAGAGAACTCCCTTATCAGTTTGTTCCGGAAGAGAAATTAAACCGGATTACCATGAAAAATCATCAGGGGGTGATTGCCCTGCTGGCAGCAGTGGAATATCAGTCCATAGAACAGCTTTTGCCTATGGTATATGAAGCCGGCCGGGATCCTTTTATTGTAGTTCTGGACGGGGTAACGGATGTCCGTAATATGGGAGGTATTGCCCGTACTGCCGAATGTGCAGGGGCGGATGCCATCCTTATAGCAGATAAAGGGACCGCTCAGATGAATGAGGATGCCATGAAAACCTCTGCCGGGGCTTTGCTTTATATTCCGGTTTGCCGGGTCAGAGATATGAAAGAAGCATTGATTTTTCTTAAGTCCAGCGGACTTCGCATTGTGGGGGCTACTGAAAAAGCAGATCAGAATTGTTTTTCTTCTTCTCTTTCCGGGCCTGTTGCTGTTATCCTCGGGGCTGAAGATACCGGTATCTCTCCTGAGTATCTGAGGCTATGCGATGAAAAGGTCCGCATTCCGCTTGCCGGGAAAATCGGTTCACTCAATGTGTCTGCGGCCGCTGCAGTCCTGTTATACGAAGTGGTAAGGCAACGGATTTCTATGTAAAAAGAATTTCAGGTCAGTTTTTTTTCCTGACATATATTTGTTAATTTCGCGCAAAATTTTTTTTGACTTTTTTAGCTAAGGCATTAAAGATATTTTGTTATGAGTTCAGCTTTTCTCGTTGTTGTATTACTGACCGCCATTGTTTTAGTTGCCGGTGCTTTGGTAATTGCATACCTTATTGCCCCCCGCTCATACAATGAGCAGAAAGGAGAATCCTATGAGTGCGGTATTCCTACCCGGGGAACCTCATGGATGCAGTTTAAAGTAGGTTATTATCTGTTCGCCATTTTATTCCTGATGTTTGATGTGGAAACTGTTTTTCTTTTTCCCTGGGCTGTGATCGTTAAATCATTGGGCGTTAGCGGATTGGTCAGTGTTTTTGTGTTTGTTTTCATTTTAACGCTGGGCTTGGCTTATGCCTGGAAAAAAGGAGCTTTGGAATGGAAGTAGGAGATTTAAAAATAAAGAATATTCCCACTGAGGAATTTAAGGATAATGAATACCTTGAAAAATACATTGAAGAACTGAGAAATAACGGCTCGCCGGTTCTGGTGGGAGTTCTCGATGATATGATTAATTGGGGCAGGTCCAATTCTCTCTGGCCTCTTACCTTTGCAACCAGTTGCTGCGGGATTGAGTTTATGAGCGTGGGTGCCGCCCGGTATGATTTTGCCCGTTTCGGATTTGAGGTTACCAGAAACAGCCCCCGTCAGGCTGACCTGATTGTGGTGGCCGGGACCATAGTCCATAAAATGGCTCCTGTACTCAAGCGTTTGTATGATCAGATGGCAGAACCCAAATACGTGATTGCCATGGGAAGTTGTGCTATCTCCGGAGGTCCTTTTAATGCATCTTATCCTGTGGTCAAAGGGGTCAGCGAAATTATTCCGGTTGACGTGTTTGTGCCTGGTTGTCCGCCTCGTCCCGAGGCACTTTTGTATGGAATGATGCAATTGCAGAGGAAGGTGAAAGTGGAGAATTTTTTGAAGAAATCAGCTCAATCCAAACAAAAGTAAAGTCATGAATATTCAGGAAAAAATTATCAGTTGGGCCCCTGAGGCTCAGATGGAGGAGGGTCAGATTCCTGCATTCCGGATTCCTGCATCCCGGATTCACGACTTGTGCAAAAATCTGCGGGATGATAAAGAAACTCCTTATAAGTTCTTAGTTTCTCTGATCGGAATGGATTGGGGAGACTCTTTGGGCGTGATCATACAGTTGAGTACACTTACTTTTGATCAGTCTGTTTTGCTTAAAGTAAGTACGGAAGATCGTGAAAATCCGCAAATTCCTTCTGTCAGCGATCTTTGGGGAATTGCCAACCTGTATGAGAGAGAAGTTTTCTGTCTTTTGGGTATCCGCTTTATCGACCATCCTGATATGCGCCGCTTATATCTTCGTTCTTCCTGGAACGGATATCCGCTGAGAAAAGATTATCAGCCCGATGAGGCTCTGAATTCTTTAAATCTGGAAAGTGAGCCTGAGTCTGATGTTGTGACAGCCATCACTTCCAACGGAGAGGGCGATGTTCAGGAGACGGAAAGTGCATTGTTTGAAAAAGAAGAATATGTAGTCAATATAGGCCCTCAGCACCCTGCCACTCATGGAGTCCTGCATTTCAGGGTTTCACTGGACGGGGAGATTATTCGGAAGATAGACCTGAATCTCG